>NZ_JBVJCD010000021.1:15771-92511 GCF_055588985.1 Streptomyces sp. NPDC041970 | reverse complement strand
TAAGGGGCCGGGGGGGGGGGGGGGGGGGAAGGAGGGGGGGGGGGGGGGGGGGCGGGGGTGGGGGGGGGAGGCGCCCCCCCCCCCCCCCCCCCCCGGCCGCGTGGCCGCGCGACGGCCACCACAGCTCGCAGTCCAGGCCGTCGCGGGCGGCCCGGTAGAAGTTCTCCTTGGCGCGGGCGAACGGCAGGCACCGCGCCACGTCGCGCTCGCCCGCCGCCAGCCAGTAGGTGAGACCGATCAGGAAGGCCGTGTTCGCCGCCATGTCGAGCGGGGTCGGCCCGGAGGGCAGCGCCCGGAACTCGATCCGCAGGTTCCCCGCCGGGTCGTACACCGGGCGGTTCCACGGCCAGACCGTGCTCAGATGGAGCCTCAGCTCCTCCAGCGCCGGATACGGGTCCTTCGGCTGTCCGCCACCGCCGCCCCCGGCGTCGGCGGGCGCGGGCAGCAGGACGTCGTGACGGCGCACCGCCTCCTCGAACGCGGCCAGCGGCCCGCCCTGGAGCCAGGCGCCGCCGAACCCGACCCGAGGACGCGCCGCCCCCCGCCCCCCGGCCCCCTGCCGGTCGCCGAACCCCTGCTCGTACAGGGCGATGCGCGCCTCCTGCCACGCCCGACGCCCCAGCGGCAGCGGCGAGTTGACGGCCGCCGCCAGAGCGGGGCCGGTGGCGAGCTGGGCGGCGTTGAAGGTGCGGCAGAACCACCGGGGAGGGACCGTCAGATGCACCTGCCAGGAACACGCGGCGCCCTGCACCGCCACCGACTCCGCCGACAGGGCTCCCTGCGGGCCGTCTCCCACCCGCACCGTGAACGGCGTGGAGCGACGCCGGGCCCACGCCTCCTCCAGGGCGTGGTAGCGCGGACGCGGCGTCAGGGCCCGCGCCGTCAGGTCCGCCGCCACGAGCGTGGGCAGCGTGCCGATGGGTACGGGCCGCGCCCCGTACCGCGGCACGGACACCGCCGCTATCCGGTCCAGCATCCGGGCCGCCTCCCCGGCCAGCGCGGTGAACGGACGCCCCGCCAGGGCGACCGGAGTCAGGTTGAGCTCGATGTCGAAGCGCGCCACCTCGGGGGTGACCCGGTCGTCGTCCAGCGCGTCGCAGACGGCGGTGTTCACCAGGGCGGGGCGGCCGCCCTCCCCCACCAGGCTCAGCTCCAGTTCCGCGCCGACCGTCGGCGGAAGCGCGCCGAAGTCGGGGTGGTCCACCACGTGGGCCAACGTGTCCAGGCACTGGGCCAGGCGACCGCGGAAGAGCGCGAAACTCTCCTCGGTGAACGTCACCTGACCGACTCGGCGTCCCATGGCGCCCTCCTCTCCTCGTCGCGCACGCCTGCCGTGCACCGCGGCGTCATCCGGACGCGGCCACGGCCCTCCACCACTCGCGCAGCGCCGGCTCCATCCGCAGCGCGCTCCGCGTGATCCACTCGTCCGGTTCGCCGTGAGTCCGGCCGTACTCGATCACCTGGAGGACGCCGTCGGCCACCTCGGGCGGATTCTCCCGGTAGGCCGCGATGTACGCCGTCGCCTCGGCGGGCACGTCCTCCGACTCGCCCAGCACGTTCGCGAGGACGGCGCACGTGTTGCACCAGAGCGTGAAGTCGGTGCGGGCCAGGAGGGCGGCCTCGCCCGGACCGGCGTGCAGTGCCACCCAGGAGATGAACTCCGTGAAGCGCCGCACCGGCTCCGACCGCGGCATACGGCGCATCTCGTCCGGCGACATGTCCAGGGCCGGCGCCAGCCCGCCGACCATCCGGTGCCGCGCCTTCATCAGCTCGTGCGCGACGAACGAGAAGAACCCGCCGGGGACTTCGTGCGGATACCGGGAGAGCAGCAGCCCGTAGGCGACCAGCTCCGCCTCCTGCGACTGGAACTCGGCCAGCGCGAACCTCCGCAGGTGCTCCTTCCCGATCCTGCCCTCCCTGGCCAGGGAGAGGAATTCGTTGGCGCTGAGGTGGTCGGGCACATGGAGTCCGACCCGGTCGAGGAATTCGGTGGCGGGCATCATGACGTCCTTTCGTCGGAGAGGGGCCGGGCTGTGCCTGCCCGGCGGGTTCGGCGCCGCGCACTCCCGCTGTCCGGGGTGGTGCCCGCGACGCGGGCGATCAGGCACGCGGTGCGACAACGCGCCATGACCCGTGCGGCGCCCCGGAACCGGTGCTCCGGGCGCCGCGCGGGCGGCGCGCCGCCCATCTGCGCGCACGCCGCGGCGTGCGGGGAGGGGCGCCCTCCGCGGCGCCCGCGGCGACTGGCCCGAACGACGCGCCGGCGCCGCCCCACGGAGCACTCCGCCATCACGGGCATCGGCCCGGCCGCGTGGAGCGCCGTCCCGCCGTAGGCAACCGGCCGTTTCCGCGGGCGATCGTCCGCGTGGCGGGAAGCAGCGCATGGCGGCGCCGCTCCGCGCCCGACCGCCGTCGGCCCGGAGGCCCCCCGGCGCTTCGGCCGCCGCGCCGGCCGCGTCACCGCTCGGCCGTCCCGGCGAAGCGCGCGAGGAGCGGGGGCAGGTCGTCCCACGCGGTGACGGCCTCGATGAGGACCAGCCGGTCCTCGGCGTCGGCGGCGGCCCGCAGGGCCCGCCGGAGTTCGGCCGCGGTGCGGGCGGAGAGGACGAGCGGCTCGGGCACGCCGAGCGCGGCGGGCAGGTCGGCCCACCGCCACGGGGCGATGTCGTTGTAGCCGGCTTCCGGGTTGTGCAACGCGCGTTCGACCGTGTACCCGTCGTTGTTGACGAGGACGATCACCGGGGTGAGCCGCTGCCGTCCGAGCGTCCCGATCTCCTGGACGGTCATCTGCGCCGCTCCGTCGCCGATGAGCAGGAGCCCTCGGCGCGAGGGGTCGGCGAGTTGCGCGCCCAGCAGCGCCGGCAGGGCGTAGCCGATCGAGCCCCAGACGGGTTGGGCGACGAAGCGGGCCCCCGCGGGGAAGCGGCGGGGCGCGATGCCGAACAGGGGCGTGCCCTGGTCGGCGAGGACCGTGTGGTCCGGGCGCACGGCCGCGCCCACCGCCTGCCACAGGTACTCCTGTGTCAGCGCCGCCCCGTCGGGGGGCGGCGGCCGGTCGTCTTCGGGCGCCGCGGGGCAGGCCCCGCGCGAGGGGCGGCCGTCGACCAGCCGCGTCAGGCCCGCCAGCGCGGCGGACAGGGGGACGCCGGGGAAGGCGGTGCCGTCGACGCTCGCGGTGGTGGGGTCCAGGCTGATCCCCCGGTCCGGATCGTAGCCGTGGGTGAATCCGCCGCTGGTCGTGTCGGCGAGCCGCACTCCGGCACGGATCAGCAGGTCCGCGCCGTCGATGGCGGCGGAGACGGCGCGGTCGCTGCACGCCCCGGCGTACAGGCCGAGGTAGTGCGGCGCCCTCTCGTCGACGAGCCCCTTGCCCGTCACGAGGACGGAGTGGGGGAGGGAGCCGGTGGCCAGCAGGCCGGTCAGTTCGGCGCGGGCGTCGAACCGGTCCACCAGGCTGTCGGCCAGGACCGCGACGTCGCCCGCGCCGGTGATCCGCTCCTTCGCGGCGGCGAGGAACGCGGTGAGGCCGCGGCGGTCGGCGGCGGCGCGTCGAGCGGGCCGGCACACCGTACGGGGGGACGGGGGCGCCGACGAGAGGGCCACGTCCTGGGGGAGGCAGAGGTATCCGGGACGGCTCTCGTCCAGGCAGGTGGTGATGACGCGGTCGATCTCGGCGGGGGCGTCCTCCGCGCGGAGCACGGCGGAGGCGCAGGTCACCTGCCGGTACGCGCGGGCGAAGTGTTCGTAGTCCCCGTCGCCCAGCGTGTGGTGGGCGACCCCGGCGCCGTGCTCGGCGGACCGGGGCGGGCCCACGGCGATGTGCAGCAGCGGGACGTGTTCGGCGTAGCTGCCCGCCACGCCGTTGACCGCGCTCAACTCGCCGACGCCGTACGTGGTGAGGACGGCGCCGAACCCGCGCAGGCGGGCGTAGCCGTCGGCGGCGTACGCGGCGCCCAGCTCACTGGCCGTGCTCACCCAGCGGATCTCCGGGTGGGCAAGGACCCGGTCGAGCACGCGCATGGTGTAGTCGCCCACGACGCCGAACACGTGCCGGACGCCGAGTGCGCGCAGGCGGTCGAGCAGGTGGTCGATGACGGACGTGTCCGACGGTCGGTCCTCGGAATGCATCGGTCTCCTCCGTGCGCAGGGTCGATGTGACGGGCCGTCGCCCGGTCCGCGGCCCTCGGGCGCGGCGTGGGGGCGGGCGGCGCCGTCCGGCCGGTGGGGCGCCCGTTCAGCCGCCGGCGACGTACGTCCAGTACGGCTCGACGAGCTGTCCCAGTTGCCGGGCGGTGTGGAGGACGCGGTCCGGTTCCTCCCCGCGGGCCAACCCGTGGGCGAGCACGTCCACGGTCTCCTCGGCGACCTCGGGGGACGGCCGCTCGCCCCAGGACTCCAGGTAGGCGAGCACGGGGGCGGGCACGTCGGGCAGGTCGCGGGAGGCGGCGACGACGCGAGCGAAGAGGGCGCACCAGGTCGAGAGGTCCGTGTGGACGTAGAGGGCCGCTTCGGCCGCCCCCGCCTGGGTGCCCATCCACGTGAGGTCGCGCACCACGCGGAACAGGCCCTGGTCGGTCGGCAGCGCCGGGATGGCGCGGTCGGTGATGCCGACGGACGGGGCGGCCTCGCGCAGCAGGCCGCGGGCGGTCGCGACGGTCTGCTGGAGGCCGGAGAACAGGGCCGCCGGTATCTCGTGGCGGTGCCGTGCCACCAGGAGGGCGTAGGCGGAGAGTTTGGACTCCTGGCACTGGTACTCGGCGAGCAGGAGGCGCTTGAAGTGGTCGGGGCCGATCCGCCCGGCTCGGGCGAGCTCGACCACCCGGTTGCCGCTGGCGAACCGCTCGACGTCCGGTCTCATCGCCTCGATGAGCTGTTCGGATGCCGCGCGGGCCTCCTTGTCCGGCTCGGGACGCGGAGGCCGTGGCCGTCCCCGGCCCGTGCGCACCGGGACGGGGACGTGCCGCCCGGCGACCGGGCGGCCGTGCTGGAACACGTGCCGGGCGCGGCCGGTGGCGCCGATGTCCTGAAAGGGGTCGCCCTCGAGCGCCACGAGGTCCGCGGTCGCTCCGGGGGTGATACGGCCCAGGTCGGGGCGTTCGAGGAGGTCCGCCGCGACGCGGGTGGCGGCCCGCAGGGCGCGCAGGGGGGTGAGGCCGTGGGCCAGCATGGTGGGGAACTCACGCCAGTTGTCGGCGTGCGGGAACATCCCGGCGTCCGTGCCGAAGGCGATCTTCACGCCGGTACGGGCCGGCCGCAGGAGCCCTTCGCGCAGGGCTTCGGCGTGCTCGCGGTAGTTCTGCCGCATGACGGCTCTGGGACCGGGCCAGAAGTCGTCGTCCTCCAGCCGGTCGAGGAAGTAGGTCTGGACGTACTGGGTGGGCGAGAGGAAGACGCCCGCCTCCTCCATGAGCCGGTACGTCGCGGCGGTGGCGAAGCAGCCGTGTTCCACGCTGCGCACCCCCGCGGCCACGGCTCGCCGCACCGCTCGGTCGGTGAAGACGTGCGCCGCGCACGGCAGGCCGAGGTCGTCGGCGGTGGAGACGATGGTGTGCATCTCCGTCTGCGAGTAGGAGGTGCTGGTGGGGCTGTCCACCGGCGAGGAGAAGCCGCCGCCGCCCGCGAACTTGATCCAGTCGGCCCCGGCTCGCGACTGCTCGCGCACGGCGCGCCGCACCTCCTCGACGCCGTCGGCCAGGGTGCCGACCTGGTGGCCGTACCGCTGGGCGAGGGCGGGCTCCTTGTCTCCGTGGCCGCCGCGGGGGGAGAGGATGTTGGGGGCCGCGATGACGCGCGGCCCTTCGATCAGCCCGTCCTCGACGGCCGTGCGCAGCGACACGTTGAGGGGCAGGTGGGCGCTGCCCAGGTCCCGGACGGTCGTGAATCCGTTGTGCAGCAGGGCCCGGAGGGCCGGCACCGCGGTGAGCGTCTGGTACGCCGCCGGTTTCGTCTCCGCGTTCTCGTCCAGGAGGTGGACGTGGCAGTCGATGAATCCGGGCAGGAGTGTGCAGCCGGGCAGCTCCATCACGTCCCCTCCCGGCGCGGCGCCGAGACCGTGCCCGACCGCTTCGATCCGCCCGTCGCGCAGGAGGACGGACACCCCGTCGACGGGTCCGTCCGCGACCGCGTCCCAGACGCGGTCGGGTCGCAGCAACAGGTCTCGACCGGGGGGTGCGTGCACGGGGTGCCTCCAAGGGGGCGGTGCCGAAGGGCGCGGCGCGCCGAGGTGTGACGAGGGGACCGCGTCCGGGTCCGGACCCGTGGCGGCGCATCAGTGGCGTACGAGCGCCCCGCGGCCCGGTGGCCGCCGCGCCGCACGGGACCCGCGTCCACGGCCCCGGCGTGCGGGGCGTCCGACGGGTCTCGCCGGGGGGCGTGTCCGATGCCGTCGCGGCATCGGGCGTGCTGTGGTGACGGGTGTTCACCTGCGAGCGGGGCGCCGGGGGCGTCTGTGCTCGCTCTGACCCGATGGATGCATCGTAAGCACACGGGCACGACCGCCACCGGGGCGCGATGTCCTCCCCGCGGTCGCTCCGCACCGGCTCACGCCCTCCGGCCCACACCGCTGACCTGCGCGAAGTCCCGTACCGGGCCGTCGGACGGGGCCGTCTCCGGCTGATCCGGAAGCGGGACGCCCATGGCCGAAGTGCGACCGGATCCCGCGCGGCTCGGACCCCGTGCGGAAGGCTCCCGCCCCATCCGGTGGGCCCTTCCCCACCAGCCCCTGCGCCGCGTCGGATTCAGGTCGATGTGGGAGGGCGTCGGGTTCGCCGCACCGGCCGGGCGCTTCGTCGGCCAGGGACGGCGGGTGGGGACCACCAGATGGACGGGTGGCCGGTGGCGGTTTCCTCGCGGCCCACGGGGTTACTGGGGACCCATGACGCAGAAGACGGGCCGCGTGGCCAGTGGGGGCGCCGCCTCGGACGGACGCGTGCGACGAGCCGCAACCAGTGGAGGTTTCCCCATGGAGCATGGCGTACGTACGAACGGAACCCGCCCGCACGGGCTCACGGCGGCGCTCCGGCGCGTGAGCAGGGCCTACTCACCGCAGGAGGAACACGCACTGGCCGGGCACCTGGGGGCCCTCGCCGCGTTCGGCACGTACACGGCGGCCTGGGGCGCGGTGGTGGCCGCGCGGAAGCCGGAACTGCCCGACCGGCACCGCCCCGTCGACGTCCTGTTCACGGCGGCGGCCGTGTTCCGGCTCGGCCGGCTGCTCAGCAAGGGGTCCGTCACGAGCCCGCTCCGGGCGCCGTTCACACGGTACGAGGAGGCGACCGGCCCGGCCGAGGTGAAGGAGAGCCCCCGCGGCGGCCGCGTCCGGTCGACCGTCGGTGAGCTGGTCACCTGTCCGTTCTGCCTCAGCGTCTGGCTGGCGACCACCTTCACCGGCGCCCATCTGCTGTGGCCGCGGGCCGCGCGCACCGTGACGGGCGGCCTCACCGCCCTGGCGCTGGCCGACACCATGCAACTCGGGTACGACTGCCTGACCCAGAAGAACGCGGAGTGAGCCAATGACGGGAACCCGCGTCGAGGCCGGCCCTTCCACGCGTCGGCGGGCGGGCCCGCGGTGAGTGCGTACGGCCCCCGGCCCGTTCACCCGGACGCCGGGGCCGGCGGCCCGCCCCCGCGCGAACGGGTAGGCGTACCGGGCGGCACACGCCGTTCGCACCAGGAGGCGGCCCCATGAGCGCAGCGGACTTTCGGACCCCCGGCCCACCGGAGCCGCCCGCCACCCGCAGGTCGGCGGCGGTCTGCGGCATCATCGGCGTGGCGGTGATGGCGGCGGTCGACGAGATCGTCTTCCACCAGATCCTGGGATGGCACCACTTCTACGACCGCTCCACCAGCACGGTGGGCCTCCTGTCGGACGGGCTGCTGCACACCGGGGAGCTGCTGGCGCTGGTCGCGGGGTTCTTCCTCTACGCGGACCTCCGCCGCTCCCGCACCCTGGCCCCGCCGTACGCCCGGGCGGGCTTCGTCCTCGGGCTCGGCGCCTTCCAGCTCTTCGACGGGATCGTCGACCACAAGCTGCTGCGCCTGCACCAGATCCGCTACGGCGTCGACGTCACCCCGTACGACTGGGCGTGGAACCTCGGCGGCCTCGCGCTCGTCGTGGCCGGCCTCCTGCTGGGCGTCCGCGCCCGCCGCTCCCGCCGGGCCGGATCGGCGCCGTGATCCTCGCGCACGCCGCGGGCCCCGGCCTGTCCGGGCAGGTGGCGGCTGCCGCCGCGTCGGCGGCCGCCGCCGGCTACTGGCTGGCCGCAGGCCGTCTGCGACGGCGCGGGGACGCCTGGCCCCGGTGGCGCGAGGCGTCCGCCGCCGTCGGAAGCGCGGGGGTGGCGTGGGCCGCGGTCGGCCCGCGGCCGGGTGCGCCGTTCACCGCCCACATGGTCGCCCACCTGGTCCTGGGCATGGCGGCCCCCCTGCTGCTCGTCCTGGCCCGTCCCCTCACCCTGGCCCTGCGCGTCCTGCCCCCCGGCGCGACGCGGCGGGGTTTCCTGGCCCTGGCGCGTTCACGGCCGGTCGGTTGGCTGCTCCTTCCGCCGCTCGCGGCCCTGCTTGATCTCGGCGGGCTGTGGCTGCTGTACCGCACCGAGCTGTTCGCGGCCGTCCAGCACCACCCCTGGGGCCACGTGCTCCTGCACGCGCACGTCCTGGCCGCCGGGCTGCTCTTCACGTTCTCCGTCTGCCAGGTGGACCCCGTGCGCCGACGCTGGAGCCTGCCCCTGCGAGGGGCGACCCTGCTGGCCGCCGGCGCCGCGCACGCCGTCCTCGCCAAGACCCTGTACGCGGCGCCGCCGCCCGGCACCGCGTACGCCCCCGCCGATCTGCGGACCGGGGCCCGCGTCATGTACTACGGCGGTGACGTGGTGGAAGCCGCTCTCGGGGCCGTGCTCGCCGTCTCCTGGTACCGGGCGGCCGGGCGCGTGAGGGCGCGCCGCCTGCGCCGGTCCGGCGAGCGACCCGTGCCGGTCGCGGCCGGCCGAAATACTGATCCTCCTTTTTCCGGTGTTCTCCGACGGCGCCGTCGTCCGGATGGGCGCACGGAAAAGGAAATTGTCTGAAAGCCCCTCCCGTGCAGTCCTTTCCCTGCGGACAGGGCCGCACGTGAACGGGTGCACACGGGCCGAACATACGGAATTTCGGCAGTGCTGCGTGGCGTGAAAAATTCGTTTCCGTGTGTGAACAAGGGGTACCCGCTGGGCTCTCTACTTTCCGCTTGGAGGAAAGACCGCATGACGTTCAATCCGTTGGAGCAACGCGGCATCCCGCTCGACCGTCAGTTGAGGAACTGGCGCGAGCTGAACGTGAAACCGATCGATCCGGACCACTGCGACCCGTACACCCGCTGCCGCATCATCACGATGAACGGCATCGAGGTCGAGGCCATCATGTTCAGCCACCAGATGGCCCGCCACACTCTCGATCCCGACATCAAGAGGGAGCTGGCGCGGACCCGGTACATCGAGGCGCAGCAGCAGAAGGTGGTCAACTGGCTGCTGCCGGGTGTGTCGTCGGTGCTGGAGACGACGATCGCGTACGAGCAGGTGGCGGTCGACCTCACGGCGTGGATCGCCCGGATGGAGCCCGACCCGTACCTGAAGCAGGCGTACCAGTTCGGCGTGCTGGAGGACTTCGACCACCTGTACCGGTACGCCAACCTGTACGAGATGATCGAGCACCGCAAGGCGGACTCCATCGTCCAGGGTCTGACCGAGGTCATGCCCGGTCGGCCCACCAGGTTCCACCACCGAGACCCGGTGGACAACGTCCGCGACCCCTACGACCGCAGCCGCACGGACCCGCTGTCCAAGCTCCACGCGCTCACGGTCATGTCGGCCGAGCAGCAGACGATGAACTTCTACATGAACACCGGCCCCACCTACATGGAGCCGATCGCCCGCCAGCTCTACCAGGAGATCGGGCTGATCGAGGAGGAGCACGTCACGCACTACGAGTCCCTGGTCGATCCCGGGGAGACGTGGTGGGAGCAACTGGTCAACCACGAGTACAACGAGTGCTACCTCTACTACTCCTTCATGGAGCAGGAGAGCGACCCGAGGGTGAAGTCCATCTGGGAGCTGCACCTGAACATGGAGCTGGAGCACCTCCACATCGCCTGCGACCTGATGCGCCGCCACGACGGCCGGCAGCCGGAGGAGGTGCTGGCGCCCCAGTTGCCCAACGTGCTCACGTTCGAGCCCAACAAGGCGTACCTGCGCGAGCTGCTCGACACGCAGATCGACCTCACCACCCTGGGCGCCGGCTACGTGCGCGAGGCGCACGAGCGGTTCGAGCGGATGCAGGAACAGATCCACGGCGGCGAGGTTCCCCCGAGCGACCGGGTGATGGAGCAGCACCAGGAGATGTTCGGTCGTGAGTACCGCGAGGAGAGCGAAGGGCCGCACCCCGACCCCGCGCTGCGGGAAGAGAGCTGACGGAGGCTGCCATGACCGCGAAACAGACTCCGCAGGCGGGCGACGACCACGCCGCCGACGACGACGTGGTGGCGCTGCTCATGCGGCAGCACGGGGACATCCGCAACCTCTTCGACGAGGTCGAGCAGGGCGGCGGCGACGCGCGCAGGGATGCCTTCCGGCGGCTCGTGCGTCTCCTGGCCGTCCACGAGACGGCCGAGGAGGAGGTGGTGCACCCCTTCGCCCGCCGCGGGTTCCCCGGCGGCGAGCAGGTGGTGGAGGACCGCCTCGAGGAGGAGAAGGCGGCCAAGGAGGCCCTCGCCGACCTCGACGAGGTGGACACCGACGACCCCACGTTCATGCCGCGGCTCATGAAGCTGCGCAAGGACGTCCAGTACCACGCCCGCGCCGAGGAGCGTTACGAGTTCACCCACATCCGCCGCAGCGCCGACGGCGCCCGCCTCGCCGCCATGGCGCGGGGCGTCAAGGCCGCCGAGGCGATGGCCCCCACCCGGCCCCACCCCGGCGTGGAGTCCGCCGGGGCCAACATGGCCCTGGGGCCCGTCACCGCCCTCATGGACCGCACCAAGGACGCCGTACGCAAAGCGATGGGCAAGGACGGCTGACCACTGCACGCCCCGCCCGCGGACGGCGACCGTGCCGTGCGCCGGAGGCGGCGGACCGCCGCGGTCCTGTACCGCGCGGCCCCCGCACGCGGCCGGCGCGGGAGCGGCGACACCACCACCGCGGCCGGTGCTGCGGTGGTGGTGTCGCCGGTCCGGAGGGAGCATGAGGGCGACGGGCGCGGAACGCCGGCCGCCGGAACGGGACGCGGGGCGTCCTCGGACGCTCGAGGGCCCGGTCGTACCGGCCGGGCGGCGCGGCACCACATCACTGGGACGAGGAGAAGGAGCAGGCGACCGTGACAGACGTAGCGAGCGCAGGATCGGCCCCCGACGACGACCGGCCGATCCTCACGGACCGGCAGGGCCATCCGGTCTTCGACAACCAGAACCAGCGCACCGTGGGGGCCCGCGGCCCGGCCACCCTGGAGAACTACCACTTCCTGGAGAAGATCAGCCACTTCGACCGGGAGCGCATCCCCGAGCGCGTGGTGCACGCGCGGGGCGTGACGACCTACGGCTACTTCGAGGCGTACGGGAAGTGGGGCGACGAGCCCATCTCCCACTACACCCGCGCGAAGCTGTTCCAGGAGGCGGGCAGGCGCACGGACGTCGCCGTCCGCTTCTCCACGGTGATCGGCGGCCGCGACTCCTCGGAAGCGGCACGCGACCCCCGCGGGTTCGCCGTCAAGTTCTACACCGAGGACGGCAACTGGGACCTCGTGGGCAACAACCTCGGCGTCTTCTTCATCCGGGACGCGGTCAAGTTCCCCGACGTCATCCACGCCCTCAAGCCGGACCCGGTCTCCCACGAGCAGAAGCCCGGACGCATCTTCGACTTCATGTCGCAGACGCCGGAGAGTATGCACATGCTCGTGAACCTGTTCAGTCCGCGGGGCATCCCGTCCGACTACCGCCATATGCAGGGCTTCGGCGTCAACACGTACAAGTGGGTGAACGGCGAGGGCGAGTCGGTGCTGGTCAAGTACCACTGGCTGCCCAAGCAGGGCGTCCGCAGCATGACCGCCGAGGACGCGGCGAACGTCCAGGCGCACGAGTTGGGGCACGCCACCAAGGACCTCTACGACGCCATCCGGCGGGGCGACCACCCCGAGTGGGAACTGGTCGTGCAGATGATGTCCGACGACGACCACCCCGAGCTGGACTTCGACCCGCTGGACGACACGAAGACCTGGCCCGAGCAGGACTTCCCGCCGAAGGCGGTCGGCCGGATGGTGCTCGACCGGGTGCCGGACAACTACTTCGCGGAGAACGAGCAGGTGTCCTTCGGCACCGGCGTGCTGGTCGACGGGCTGGACTTCTCCGACGACAAGATGCTGGTCGGGCGGACCTTCTCCTACAGCGACACCCAGCGCTACCGGGTGGGCCCGAACTACCTGCAGCTCCCCGTCAACCAGGCGAAACACGCCCACGTGGCCACCAACCAGCGCGACGGGCAGATGGCGTACGACAACGCGGCCCGCGGCGAGAACCCCGAGGTGAACTACGAGCCGTCGATCACCGGCGGTCTGCGCGAGGCGCAGTACCCGACGCACGACGAGCAGGGGCCGGAGATCCGCGGCCGCCTCACCCGCAAGCGCATCCCGCGGACCAACGACTACCTGCAGGCCGGCCAGCGCTACCTCCTCATGGAGGAGTGGGAGCGGGACGACCTGGTGACGAACCTCGTCGACATGCTCTCCCAGTGCGACCGGGCGGTGCGCGAGAGGATGGTCTGGCACTTCCTCCTGGTCGAGAACGACCTCGGCCGCCGGGTCGGAGACGGGCTGGGCATCACCCCGAAGGACGTGGCGGGGCTCCGGCCGCTGGCGAGCCAGGACCTGTCGGACGAGGACCGCGAGCGTCTCGCCCGGCTCGGCGACAACCCGCCGCGTGACGTCGAGGGCCTGACGATGACGCACTGCGTCCCCGACGAACGGCACGTCGTCGTCTCCCGCTGACCCGTACGGGAGGGATCAGGCACGAGGCGCCCGGCCCTGGGGCGGTGGGCCGGGCCGGGCGCCCCACTCCGCGCCCCTGGGACGGCCGGGGGGCGTCAGCCGGGCGGTCGCGCGTACCGCCCGGCGCGGGAACCCGCGTACGCGGCGACGCGCAGCGCCCGCAGACGGTCCACCGGGTGGAGGTCGGGCAGAAGGTTGCGGTAGGGGTCGAACGCCTCGCCGCTCGGGGACCGCTCCGCGGGGTCCTCGCCGAGCAGGGACAACCGGGCCAGGCCCGTCCAGGCCGCGCCCGTCCCGACGCAGAGCCGGAACGCGAGGGGCCGCACCGCGGTGGCCACCCCCACCGCCGCCGGGTCGGTGGGAACCCGCGGGGCCCCCGGCTCCGGGAACAGGGCCAGCACCCCGTGCCGTACGCCGACGACGTACGGCAGCAGCGTGGAGTACGGGCCGGCCGTGGCGGAGGTGCGGGGAAGCGGCACGTGGCGGGTCCAGCGACCGCGGCCGCTGGTCGTCAGCAGCAGGTCCAGCGGGCGGCCCGGCCCTCCGGCGTCCGCCACCCGCAGCGCCAGCCCCGCCCCGTCCGGCAGGGTCCGGGGGAAGCCGGCGGCGCGCGACCAGCGCGCGGTCACCGCGTACGAGCCGGGGCCGTCCAGCAACGGCACGCCCCAGCGGGCCGTCCGGGCGGGCACGTCCAGGCGGCCCACGAGGATCACTCCGTCGGGGTGGAGCGCCGGCCGGCTGCCGCGCCGGCGGGCCGTGGCGCGGGCCGTGCGGAAGGCAAGGCGGTCGAGACGGTTCATGGGCAGGTCCGTTCCTGGTGCCGACGGCGGTGCGGGCGGCACCCGTACCACCCAGCGGGTGCCCATTCCCGGCCTTTTCTCACGTTCCGCGCCCGCCTCGGCGTGTGGAACGCCGGTCGGGCACCCGGCAGGGCGCGGCCCTCGCCCGGCGACCGCCTCCCCCGTGCGACGACGACGGCGTCACGGCGCCGCCGCTGAGCGGGCCGTGCACCGCGGCCGCTGCCGAGGGGCGACGGCTCCGCCGCGCGACCACCCGGAAGTGCGCGCGGCCCGGACCGGCCGGGAGCGGCGCTGAGCGGTCAGCGCCGGGGCAGGCGGTGCAGGACGACCTCGCCGAGCACGCCGTCCGCCACCGTGCACGTCATGTACGTGCGGTACGGCTGCCGCCTGCGGTCCGTGGGGGACCCCGGATTCAGCAGGCGCAGGCCGCCCGGCGCCTCGGTGTCCCAGGGGATGTGGCTGTGGCCGAAGACCAGGACGTCCAGGTCCGGGTGGAGCGCGGCGCAGCGCGCCTCCCGCCCGCGGGCCGCCCCCGTCTCGTGGACGACGCCGAACCGCACGCCCCCCAGCCGGACGCGGGCCACCTCCGGCAGCCGGGCCCGCAGGTCCGGGCCGTCGTTGTTGCCGTACACCCCGACCAGGCGGCGCGCACGCCCCTCCAGGAGGTCCAGGGTGGCCACGTCGACCCAGTCCCCGGCGTGCACGACGACGTCCGCCCGGTCCGCCTCGCGGAGCACTTCGTCGGGCAGCCGCTTGGCGCGCAGGGGCACGTGGGTGTCGGAGACCAGCAGCAACCGCACGGGCCCGTCCGCCGCCGCGCCGGTCGTGTCCTCGTCCATCGCTGCCTCCTCCTTCTGGGATCCGCGTCCCGGCGGCCCCCGCGAAGAGCCCCTGCCGCGGGAGGCGGTCGACCGTGCCCGGCCGAGTACCCCCGTCGGGCCCCTCGACGCGTCCCGTCCCACCCCGTCCGCGGCACGGGTGAGGGGCGGGAAGGTGATCCCTTCCCGCCCCTCGCTCCCGGCCGTTCGGCGCGGGCCGGACGACCCCGCGGACGCGGTGGCCGACCATGTGGACGAACCGGCGGTGTACGCGCGGCCGCCTCGTCGGGGGAGGCCGTACGTCACCGGATGCGACGTGCCCGGCCCCGGCTCCTCCGCGCCACGCGACCGTGCGTCCTGGCGCTCCGGAGGGCCGGCCCTCCGCCCGTCACCCCGTCCGGGGCCGTCAGACCCCGAGGGCGCCCGTGCGGCGACGGGTCAGCGCGACCCCCAGAGCGATCATGCCGAGACCGAGGCCGAAGTGCAGCCAGTTGTCGGCCGTGTTGAGCGGCACGAAGTTGGCGCTGCTGTGGTGTCCGACGAACAGGCCGTACAGCCACAGGACCAGGTAGACGGCGCCGCCGGCCAGCAGGTACGTACGCGCCGCGGAGGCGGTGCGCGCCATGGTCAGTCCGGCGATGCCGAAGGCCAGGTGGACCAGGTTGTGCAGGATGGAGATCTGGAAGACGCCCAGCAGCTTGGCCTCGGAGTGGTGCGAGGCGAACTCCATGGTGTCGTAGTCCGTGGTGATTCCGGGGATGAACCCGGCCACCCCCACCAGAAGGAACACCGCTCCGACGATCATCGCGGCCTGCTGGACCCTGGTGCGGTCGTTGCGTGCCGTGCGGGAACGCGTGGACATCGTGGCCTACTTTCTCCGTGCTTGCTCCGGTGGTGAGCAGCAGGTACCCCGTGAATCGCCGCGCTATCACGCGAAGCCGACGGATACGGCGCGGTTCCGTCGTTCGCCCCATCGCCCAGGGCTGTACGGGGTCGGCGGCCGGAGTTCCGGCGGAGCCCGGCGCCCCTCCGCCCCGTCGTCCAGGCGCACGGCCGCAGCCGCTCCGGACGGCGGGTGCGCCGGTCAGCGCGCCAGCAGGTCGACCACGCCCGTCAGGTCCTCCTCGCCGCTGCCCCCGGCCAGCCGGCGGCGCATCAACGCGAAGTAGGGGCTGAGCAGTTCGATGCTGACCCCCTGCTGTTCGGCGGTGCTCACGAAGGTCGGGACACCGGCCACCTGCATCGCGAGGTTGGAGACGACCCCCTCGGTGTAGTCGCCGCTCCGCAGTCGGCCGGCGGTCTCGTGCACCGCCGGGGCCATCGCGACGAGCCAGTCGGCGAGCAGCGGGGCCAGGGCCGCGGGGTCGATGTCCTCCTTGCGGATCAGGGCGAAGGCGTGCGCGGCCCCGGCGAACATCCCGTACATGGCACTGAGCAGGGCCACGTCGTGCAGGGCCGCGAACCCCGCGTCCTCGCCGACGTAGGTGGTGCCGGCCGGGACGGCCAGGGTCCGCCGGTGCCGCTCGAACAGCTCGGACGAGCCGCTGTAGAAGACGTAGCCGCCGGCTTCCGCGACTCCGATCATCGGGGGGACGGCCATGATCCCGCCGTCCAGGTAGCGGGCGCCGCGCTCGCGGGCCCACGCGGCGCGGGCGCGGGCCTGCGCGGGCGTGCTGGTGGTCAGGTTGACCAGGTCCTTGCCGGCCAGGTCGGTGCCGGCCAGCGCCTCCTCGACCGAGGCGTCGTCCAGCAGGCAGACGACGACCAGGCGGTTGGCCGCGACCGCCTCGGCGGCGGTGTCCGCGGCCCGCGCCCCCTCGGCGGCGAGCGCGGCGGCGCGGGCCGGGGTGCGGTTCCAGACGGTGAGCGGGTGGCCGGCGGCGAGCCAGGTGCGGGCCAGGGCGGCGCCCATCGCACCGAGGCCCAGCAGCGTGACGGGGTTCTTCTCAACAGTGTTCTGTTCCATGCCGCTTAGGCTGGTCGGACGTCCGGGGACGGACAAGTACGCACTTCGAAGTGGGTGGTCGCCTCGGGGTGGGCGGGCACGTCGGAAAGGGGGGTCATGGCGACGCTGAACCGGCCGAGCACACCGGGCGGACACGTCTGCGGGATCGACAGCGCGATGGAGGTGATCGGCGGCAAATGGAAGGTGCTGATCCTCTGGGCGCTCCACGAGCGCCCCTTCCGCCGCTTCGGCGAGCTGCGCCGGCTGCTTCCGGGGATCACCGAGAAGGTGCTGGCCTCTCACCTGCGTGAACTGGAGGCGGACGGCGTCGTGCACCGCGTCTCCTACGACGAGGTGCCGCCCCGCGTCGAGTACTCGCTGACCGAGGACGGCAAGCGCCTCAACGACGCGTTGGAGCCGCTGGCGGCCTGGGGGCGCGAGCGGCCGACCGGTCGGGGGCGGGAGGCGGAGGCGGACCAGCTCCTGCCGTGAACGGGCCGGTCGCGGCCGCTCGTGTCGACGGCCGCGACCGGCACGGCACGCGGAGCCCCGGCCGCCGGCCGGACCGGCCCCCCCCCCGTGCCGTACGCACGGTTCGGCGGCCCGGTGCGCGGCGGACCGGGGGACGGGGGCGCGCACCGGACGGGCGCCGCGCCCGCGCGACGGCCGCTGGACGACCCGCGGGCGGGCCGCCCCCGCGAGCGCGGGTGCGGCCCGTCGCGGGGGAGCGGCACTACACCGCGAACTCGCAGCGGTACGCCTCCACCGTCCGGCTGATGGCCTCCTCGACCTGCTGCGGGGACGGGGCGCGGAAGCGGAAGCGGCCCAGGATGTTCTCGTAGCCGCCGTCGCCGGAGAAGACGTGTCCCGGCTGCGGAAGGTCCTCCGCGTACAGGTGGGGGATCTGCCCGACGAGGGAGGGGCGGGACAGCAGCGTGGAGCCGACCGGCTCGGGCAGCATCAGGAAGCCCGCGTACTCCCGCGGCGCGCCCCCGGCCGCCGCCGGCGGCACCGCGGGCGGCTGGCCGAGCGCGATCCGGAACCAGTCCGCGAACAGGTCCACACCGTAGACGTCCCGGACGACGAACGGGATCTCGCCGCCGCCCACCCGCGCGCCGACCTCCAGGAACACCAGGCCGTCGCGGTGCTCGATGACCTCCAGGTGGTACGGGCCGTCGGTCAGGCCGAGGGCGTCGAGGCATTGGGCCGCGAAGCGGGAGACGGCCTCGGCTCCGGGCCCCTCCTGCACGGCCGAGCCCAGCCAGCGCCCCTGGGAGAACCCGTGGCAGGTGTCCAGGTAGCGGGAGCTGAGCGTGAAGACGTCCTCGCCCCGGTGGCGGAGCCCGTCCACGTGCCAGATCGGCCCTTCGACGAACTCCTCCGCCTCGTAGTCGAAGAGGTCACGGTCGGCCAGGACCCGCCGGGGGTCCTCGCCCTCGGCGATGACGAAGCAGCCGGCGGAGGCCGCGCCGCCCCTCGGCTTGGCGACCACGGGGCCGGGGTGCTCGGCCGCGAACGCGACGACGTCCTGCGGGGAGCGGATCGCGCGGTACCGGGGGACGCGCAAGCCCGCCGCGGACAGGGCCGCCTTCATCCGCACCTTGTCGCGGAAGAGCGAGGTGGCCTCGGTGTCGGGGCCCGGCACGCCGAGCTTCTCCCGGACGAGGGCGGCCGTGAGGAGGTCGAACTCGGAGGGCGCGATCACCGACTGGAGGGCGCCCGCCGCGTGGTGGCAGCGGCTCGCGGCCGCCACCACGGAGTCGGCGTCGCGGACGTCCTCGACGACCTCGACGTGACCGGTGCCCGGCGGGATCATCGGGACGTGGTCGGCGATCGTCACGTAGCTGACCCGGTGGCGGGTGTGGTCGAGGTACCGGCCGTAGTCGGCGAAGTCGTCGCTGTAGCGGTTGATGATCAGGATATGCATACGACGGCGCTCCCCACGGACTGCGCGACCTCGGCGTCCACCCGCGCCAGCGCGGCGTCCAGCGCCGGCCGGTCGTCCGCGACCAGGACGGCGTGGCCGAAGCGGTCGCGGAAGTCGGTGGTCGGGTGCAGGAGGGCCCCCGCCTCGTGGCTGACCGAGACGTCGCGGCACCCGGCCACCGCGGACACGCGCTCCACCAGCCGGTCCGGGTCGCGGAGGACGGCCGGGGACGGGACGGTGAAGAAGCGCACCCCGGCGAACCGCGGCCGGAGGGCGGGGTCCGGTGGGGTCACGGGGAGCCCGGCCAGAGCCTCGATCATCGCCCGCGGCAGGTCGAATCCGTACGCGGCCGAGACCAGCTCCTGGATGCGGTCGCCCCCCAGGCGCGCGGCCACCTCGATCACGACCGGGCCGGTGGGCGTCAGCCGCGCCTCCAGGTGGAACGCCCCCACGCGCAGACCGAGGGCCTCGACCGCGGTCCGGGTGGCCCGCTCCACGTCGGCCCGCACCTTCGGTTCGAGTCCGGCGTCCACGACGTGGCCGATCTCCACGAAGTGCGGCTCGGGGCCGAGTTGCTTCTCGGTCACCGCCACGATCCGGACGGCGCCGTCCGCGACGTACCCTTCGACGCTCACCTCGGGGCCCGTCACGTACGCCTCGACGAGCAGCAGGTTGCCGAGGCTGAGGCCCATGTCGTCGATGGGGTCGCGCCGGGACAGCTCCACCTGTTCGCGCAGCTCCTCCAGCTCCTCGACCCGGCGGACCCGGAGGCTTCCGCAGCCGTTGACGGGCTTGACGACCGCGGGGAAGCCCACCCGGCGGGCCACGTGCTGGAGCGCCTTGTCGTCGACCCGCTCCGCGGCCAGCGAGACGCCGTGCGCCACGCGTACACCGCCGACCGACAGGGCTTGCTTCATCTTGCGTTTGTCGCGCAGGAGTTCGGCCGCACGGGGGGCGATCCCCGGCAGGCCGAGGCGGGCCGCCACCGCCGAGGCGACGGGCACGGCGTACTCGAACGCCGGTGCCACCGCGGCGATCTCGGTCCGCCGGGCCAGGGCGGCGGCCGCGTCGGCCACCGCCCCGGCCGACCGCGTGTCCACCCGGAGGTGGGTCGCCGTTCCCGCGGCGACGGCGTCACGCACCGCGGAGGGCAGCTCGTGGGCGGCCCGGCGGTCGACCACGTGGACGCCGAAGCCGAGCCCGAGCGCTGCCGGGATGAGGTCGATTCCGGATGACTCCGGTTCGATTATCAGGACGGTCGCATCGGGCACTACGGATCCTTACGGTCGGAGGGCTTCACGCGGTCGTGCGGAGGGGTGCGGGCTGATTCAGACCTTGCTGCCCACGGTGGTCTCGTAGAGCTCGGTGAAGTAGAGCGCTATGAGGTCGATGAAGTTGACCAGGTGCCGTTCCGCGTCCTCCAGGGAACCCCAACCCTTGATGGCGCGGTCCACCGTGGACCACATCAGCTCGTCGTGGTCGTGGGACTCGTCGTAGTCGATGTGGGCCTGGGAGCCCTTGACCTTCTCCAGGCCGTACACCTCGGCCGCGTGCTTGGTGATGGCCGGGTTGTAGCGGTCGGAGTACCACTCGACGAACCAGTTCCAGACGGTGGTCGGGAGCGGCCCCTCCTGGTTGATGGAGAAGTACATGTACCCGATCAGGTACTCGGTCGAGGGGAGCGGGCGCGTGGCGTCCACGTCCTCCTTGGTGAGCCCGAACTCCTTGAGGTCCCTCAGGAACATTCCCTCGTGGTTGTTCTCCTCCGAGAGGTACCGGGCGAGGGTCGCGGCCAGGCGGTGGTCCTTGTAGCCCACCTTGTAGAGGCCGTAGGCGTCCACCTCGTTGTTGAGCCGGATGCGCAGTACGGTCTCGACCAGGTGGCGGCGGTAGTAGTCCGGGTCGCTCCACTCGGCGGCGTGGAATTCCCGAGCCTTCGGGACCTTCTCGAAGAGCCGCTCCATTCCTTCGGCGGCCAGCTTCTCGAGGCGCTCGCGTGACATGTGAGTCCCTTTCCTTGCACGGCAGTGTGGATTCTTTCGTGCTCCTCGGCGCATCGCGGTGAAAAGCCGATGCCGGCCGAGGCCCACCACCTCGTGAACTGTTCAGACCCTCAAGACGAACGCCGTGCACCTGTTCATCGACTCGCGACGGAGGGAATGAGCGGAGGCGGTTGTCCAATGGGGGGACCGGCTCACCGGCAGCCAGGAACCCCGGTTATCGAAGGGGCGTGCGACGCCGAAGGCGCGCGGCGGAACGAGTACGCCCGAGGAGAGGAGGATCGAATCGGAACGGACAACAGTAGGAACGGGTGCGGTCCTTCCGCATCCGACGGCTAGCCGCGGGCCGACTCGGCGCCCGCGGAGGCGCCGACCGGCTCGGGCGCGAGGTCCGGGCGGCGGCCGCGCTGTACGGCTCCGATGCTGGCCAGGACCACGCACAGGAGGCCGAAACACTGGAGCAGCGTCATCGACTGGCTGAGGAGGGCGAGGCCCACGACGGCCGCGATGCCCGGCTCGAAACTCATCAGGGTGCCCATCGCCGCAGTGGTCAGTCTGCGCAGGGCGACCATTTCCAGGACGTACGGCAGGACCGGCAGCAGCAGCGCGGCCGCGGCGGACCCCACCACCACCGCGGTGCTGAAGTGGCCCATCGCCTGGGGGAGGCCGAACGGCGCCGCGCACAGCGCCGCGACCGTCAGGGACAGGGCGAGCCCGTCGACGCCGGCGAACCGGTCGCCGACCTTCTGGGTGAAGACGACGTAGCCGCCGAGACACGCCCCGGACAGTGCGCCGAACAGCAGCCCGACCAGGTCCGCGGAGCCTTCCCAGGGGCGGGCCAGGGCCAGGACGCCGACGGCGGCGAGGGCGGGCCAGAGCAGGTCGAGCCGCCGGCCGCGCAGCCCGAAGATCGCCACGCCGAGAGGACCGAGGAACTCGAGGGCGCTCGCGACGCCCAGCGGGATCCGGTCCACCGCGAGGAAGTAGAAGATGGTCATCGCCGCGCTCATGGCGCCGAGCGTGGCGGCGACGCGCAGGTCTCCGGGCTCCCGCCCGCGCAGCCGGGGACGGGCCCAGAGCAGCAGGAAGGCGGCGGCCCAGGCGAGACGGGTGAAGGCAGTGCCCATCGGGCCGATCTCGTCGAACATCCAAGTCGAGACCGCGGCTCCGGACTGGACGCTGATCATCGCGATCACGACCAGGCCGGCCGGGCCGTAAGTTCTTGCGGAAACTGACTTGGCTGACACGGCTGCCCTCTGAATCTGTCTCGCTTAGACGGACGAAATGGGCGATCCTGCGGAGCGGGAATCAGTAATGCGTCGAATCGGTGATGGAGGAGGAATGGCTTCGCTCCCCCTTCCCCCAGCCGTCGTCTGCGACTTTCGGGACCAGTATGGTCCCAGCCATTCAAGAGAATGCCCCCGGCCCCGACGTGCACTCAAGCATTGGCCCGTCCGAGTGTCAATCAAATCTTGTCGATTCCAGCCACTTATGGCCGGAGAACGGCGATTCTCGGTCGCGTAACGACAGGTTCACGCCACGAACGCCCCCGTCGGCTCCGTACCCGCGTCCGCGCCGGACCGCACCGCGCGGGCCGCGGCCGCGAGGCGGGCCGCCGCCTCGCCCGCCAGCGGATCGCCCACCGTGAAGGGCAGGCGCACATAGCCCTCGAAGGCCCCGTCCACGCCGAAACGCGGCCCGGACGGCACCCGCACCCCGAGCCGCGCGCCGGCCTCGGCGAGGCGCGACCCGGAGAGCCCGCCCGCGCGCGCCCACAGCGTCAGACCACCACCGGGCACCTCGAACTCCCAGTCCGGCAGCTCCCGGCGCACCGCTGCCACGAGGGTGTCGCGGTTGTCTCGGGCCAGCGTCCGGCAGGCCTCCACACCCCGCTCCCAACCGCCGGTCCGCATGGCCCAGTTGACAGCGAGCTGCTCCAGTACGGGGGTGCCCAGGTCGGAGTGGGCGCGCGTCGCCACCAGGCCGCGGATCACGTCGGGCGCGGCGCGCACCCAGCCGATGCGCATCCCCGCCCAGAAGGCCTTGCTCGCCGAGCCGACGGTGACGACGGTGGAGCCGGCCGGGTCGAACGAGCACACCGGACGCGGCATCTCGGGACCGGGTTCGAACCACAGCTCCGACATCGACTCGTCGGCGACGAGCACGGCGCCCGCAGAACGCGCGGCGTCCACGAGGCCGCGGCGCTGGTCGTCACCGGGCAGGGCGCCGGTCGGGTTGTGGAAGTCCGCGATGACGTAGGCCAGACGGGGCGCCGACTCCCGCAGCACCCGGCGCCAGCGGTCCATGTCCCAACCCGTCGGCCCCTCGGCCATCGCGACGGGCACCAGCCGGGCGCCCGTCGCGCGCATGAGCTGGAGGACGTTGGCGTACGACGGCGACTCGACGGCGATGCGCTCGACGCGGCCCACGAAGAGCCGGCAGATCGCGTCGACCGCGCCCATGGCGCCCGTGGTGACCATGATCTGCTCGGGCGTGGTCGGGACGCCGCGCTCGGTGTAGCGGTCGGCGAGCATCCGCCGCAGCACGGGCAGCCCGGCCGGATGATCGCCGTGCGTCCGGGCGTAGGGCGGCAGTTCTTCGAGCGCGCCCCGCACGGAGCGGGTGAGCCAGGGCTCAGGGGCGGGCAGCGCCGCGCACCCCAGATCGATCACGAAGCCGGGCGCTTCCGGCGGCAGCGGCTCCGGGCCGCGCGCGGGCAGCGGATGACCCGCGGGGACGGTGATCCAACTCCCGGCCCCCCTGCGGGACTCCAGGAAGCCGTCGCCGCGCAGAGCCTCGTAGGCGGCGGCGACGGTGGTGCGGCTGACGTTCAACGACTGGGCCAGCTCCCGCTCGGCCGGCAACCGCGCCGCCACCGGTAAGCGCCCGTCGAGCACCAGGAGCCGGACGCCCTCGGCCAGCGCGCGGTAGGCGGGCGGGCGGCGCGCGCCCGCGGGCCGGTCCCGCAGGGAGCCGATCAGCCGCGCGAGGTGCGTGGAGCCCACCACGGAAGTCCACTGCGTCATGCCAACCAGCGCACCTTTCCCGAATGAACCACGCCAGACCCTATCCTCCGGGCCGGGGAGTGTCATGCGACGGACCGCGGCCGAGACGGGGCCGGGAGACCCCCGCGTACGGGCGGGCCGGTGAGGGACCGTCCACGGCCGCCCGGTGCTCTGTCGTGCGCAGAGCGGATGTCAGTACGGGCCCAGTTCGGCGCCAACGTCTTCGGCGCCGCCGCCACCGTTCAGGCCTGCCCGTCAGCGGTCACCCACATCCCGACCACGTTCACGTCACCGGTCCCTGGCCCGGCGGCTGCGTGCGGCGGGCTCGACTGGTTGCTCACCATGTGCTCCTTGCTGTTCGCGGTGGTGATCACCAGCCTGAGCGGGGCGGGGGAAGGGAGCCAGGACGAGTCGTGCCTGGGTACGGCGCACCCAGGCACGCGGAGTGGGGGCGGCTTAGCCTGAAGGGGTGGCCAGCAATGATCTCGGAGACTTCCTGCGCGCCCACCGCGCCCGCCTGCGCCCCGACGACGTCGGGCTCGCCTCCTGGGGTGCGCGCCGGGTGGCGGGGCTGCGGCGGGAGGAGGTCGCGCTGCTGGCCGGCATGAACAGCGACTACTACGCCCGTCTGGAGCAGGGGCGTGAGCGCAGCCCTTCGCCGCAGATCCTTGAGGCCATCAGCAGCGCGCTGCTGATGGATGTCGAAGCGCGGGAGCACATGTTCCGGTTGGCGGGCACCGCGCCGGAGGGGGAGCGGCCGCAGCCGGGGGAAGCGGTCAGTCCCGCGCTGCGCCAGTTGCTGGACGGGTACGCGAACGCCGCGGCGTTCGTCCTGAACCCGGCCAACGACTTCCTGGCTTCGAACGCGCTCGCCGACGCCCTGTTCTCCCCGTTCGAGGGCATGGACAACATGGCCCGTATGACCTTCCTGGATCCGGCCGCCCGGAGCTTCTTCACCCAGTGGGGCCGGGCGGCGGAGGCGGTCGTGGCCGGGCTGCGCCACGCCATGGGTCTTGACCCGCACTACCGGCGCCTGCACGACCTCGTCGAATCCCTGGCCGAGGAGAGCGAGGAGTTCGCCGCTCTGTGGTCCTCGTACGCCGTCCACGGCAAGACCCGTGCCGGCAAGGAGCTCCTCCACCCCGACGTCGGTCACCTCGATCTCACCTACCAGACCTTCGACGTCCGCGGCGCGCCGGGCCAGCAGATGGTGATCTACCACGCCGCGCCGGGAAGCCCCGGTGCCCAGGCGCTGGCCCTGCTCGGCAGCCTCCACGCCACCCAGCGTCAGCAATCCGCCCCGGAGCAGTGATGACCCCCGGGAGGGCGGAGCCTCGTGCGCGTGAGCCCATCGCGCCCCGGGGTGTGATGGGCTCACGCGCACAGAACAGCGACCACTCGGGGCGCCGGCGGCGCAGGGCCGGCAGTGCCAGGGGGGCGCCCAGGACGAGCCCGGCGGCGGCGACGGGCAGGAGGGTGCCGAAACCCTGTCCAGTGAGGGCGCCGGCCAGTTGCGGGCCCAGGCCGGCACCGATGAACACGCTGTACGCGTAGAGGGCGACGGCTGCGCCGCGCGCGTGCGGGGCGGTCGCGTTGACGGTCTCGACGACAGCGGGTGCCGCGGTTGCGACGGCGCCCACGAACAGCGGCAGTGCCACGGCCAGGGGGGCCGTGTGGCCGCCGAGCAGGCAGGCAGCCGCGACGGTGACAGCGGACACGCCCAGCGTGAGTATCAGCCGCTTCGGTGCGGCGGTCTTGGCCGGGTGCCGGGTGCCGGGTGCCGGGTGCCGGGAGGTGGCAGGGGGACGGGGCACGGGACTTCGGGGCGGGCACGGGGCGGCCGTTCGCACGGACGGTGTGCGATCGGCCGGGAAGGGATCATGGGTGCGGGGTGATCAGCGGCGGGTGAAGCGGTATCCGGCATGGTGCAGGCGGCCGTCGTGGAATGCGCCGAAGGCCCAGAAGCCCAGGTCGTCGAGGTAGTCGATGCGGTTTCCGGTGATCCAGTAGCGGCCCTGGTAGGCGCTGGGGCGGTCCCCGCGCGCCTCGTCGTAGCGACCGTCGGGCAGCAGCTCCTGGCGCACGAAGTCGTGGTCGTCGACCCACATCCCCACGAAGGGGTGTGACGGGTCGTGGGCGGGCTCACCGGCAGGGGCCGGCGTGGTGGGGGTGCCGGCCTCGTCGAGGGGGCGGCCGCCCCAGAGGCGGACCTGCCCGCCGGTGATCAGGAGGTCGAGGTGGCTGCCGCGGGCCGGTACCGCCCCGGTGGGGGTTCCGGGGGTGTCGGTCAGCCGCAGGACGGCGATGTCGGCGTTCTGGCCGGGGGTGAGGGTGGCGCTGGTGCGGGGGGCGGTGAAGTCGGTGGTGGCGGGCAGGACGAGGGTGCCCGCGCAGTCGATGACGATCATGTTGTCGTCGCCGGCGGCGGTCAGCAGGCCGGGGCCGATGCCCACGATCACGGTGCCGCCGATGAGGACGTCGGCGTTCTGCCAGTCGCCCAGCAGCTCGTTGCCGGTGACGACGGCGCCGCCGGTCAGCAGCAGCGGGCGGCCCTGGGGGGCGCGCAGTTCGCGCAGCATGTCGTTGTCACGGCGCGGGACGGGGGAGGAGGTGCTGGTCATGTCGGTACCCGATCTGTGTCGAGGCGGTGGAGGCGTCGTCAGGCGGCAGAGGTGTTGAGGACGTACTCGCGGGAGGCGTGGACCTCCTCGCGCAGCGCGGGCAGGTCGACGTCGAGGACCTGGCCGTTCCACTTGCGGGGTGCGCCGTTGATGAGGACGGCGCTGATGTTGCGGGCGTCCGAGCCCAGCACGAGGGTGCCGACGGCGTCGTTGAGCGGCATGTTGTTGAGGTCCTCGGCCCGGATGACCAGCAGGTCGGCCTTCTTGCCAGGAGTGAGTGAGCCGGTGACGCCGGCCAGGCCGTTGGTGCGGGCGCCCTGGAGGGTGGCGAAGTCCAGGACGTCGTGGGTCGTGATCCGGGCCGGCGGCTGCTCGGTGCCGTAGACCGTGTTGACCGCGCGCATCCGCTGGATGGCGTGCAGGGCCCGCATCTGCGTGAACATGTCGCTCACCAGCGCCACCTCGACGTCGATGCTCAGACCGGGCCGCACCCCCACCGACAGGGCTTCGTCGACGGCGGGGATCGCGGTCTCCAGCCCGATCTGCGCGTCCGAGGTCGGGGCCAGGGCGATGGTCGTGCCGCTGTCCCCGATCGCCTTCCACGCCTCCCGGGTCAGGCCGGTGGCGTGGATGAGGGTGAGGTCCGGACCGAGGAGGCCGTCCCTCTCCCAGTTCAGGATGGCCGACGAGGAGGAGGCGCCGAAGACGGCGTCCACGCTCACCCTGATCCCCAGGTCCCGCGCCGTGCGGGCCAGTTCGGGACCGTAGGCCAGGGTGGGCCCGGCGATCTCGTCGGTGGCCAGAGCGGCCAGGCGCAGGGTCAGCAACCGGTCACCGCCGGCGAAGTACCGCTCCTTGAGGCGGGCCAGGTCTCCGGGCCACTGCTCGTCCCAGTCCCCGAAGTGCGGGCCCATGGAGGCGTGCACCCCGCGGATACCGGTGTCGATCAGCGCTTGGACGGCCGCGTCGGAGTGCTCGGGGGTGCGGGAGTTGTGGGAGAAGTCGAGCATGGTCGTGATGCCGCTGTCGATCGCCGTCAGGGCGGCCAGCTTGGTGCCGACGTACATGTCGTGGGGCCGGTAGACGGTGGCGTAGCCGGCGAGGGTGGACATCACGTAGGCGCCGAGGTCGTCGACGTCCGGCATGATCCGGCGCAACTGGGTCTCCCAGGCGTGCCGGTGGGTGTCGACGAAGCCCGGCGTGAGGATCGTGCCGGTGGCGTCGACGACCACCGCACCGTCCTGGCCCAGGCTCCTGCCGATGGCGGTGATCGTGTCGCCCTCGACGAGGAGATCGGCGTCGTGAAGGACACCGAGGCCGGGGTCCATGGTGACGATGGTCGCGCCGGTGAACAGGATGCGCCGCTTCGGGTCGGTGGACCGGCGCTGGAGCTGTGCGAGCAGCGCCGGGCTGGTGGTGTCGGAGGAGATCAGGGGGAGGTCCTGTTCGTCAGGCCGGGGCGCGGGGTCCGGGCCGGGTGGGTGACGACCTCAGCCTCGGCCCGTGCGGCAGGGGCAACCAGGCCGCCGTCTGCCCAGGTACGGCGCACCCAGGCTCGCCGGCGGGGCCTGACGGTTCGCGTGGGAGCGGGGAGGACCAGATGCCATGAGCACCGCACCACGACGCGCTCGCCGTCGTCGCCGCGCTCGCGCACGCCGGCCCCCTCGCCGCCGCCGACCCCCTCACCGCCGCTCTCTCCTGGACCCGCCACCGGCTCTACGCGGCCCACGACCACGCCCGCACCCACCCGAACACCGGCGGCGCGCTCGCCCTGCGGCACGTCCCGCCCGAGGCGCACACCGTCACCCCGCACCTCGACGTCCTCGCCCCGCACCAGGTCGACGCGCTCACGGGACGGAAGAACCCCCGCCCCGACACACGCGGCCCCATCCGGCCCGCCGAGGCCGAAGTCCTCCTGCGCGTCGGGATCGACGGCGGCATCGCCCCGGAGACGCCGCCCAGCGCCAGGCCCTCGAAGACCTCGCCGCCGCCGACATGGTCTCCCGCGGCGACATCATCGACCGCTTCCACGACGACATCGCCTACAGCCCGCGGATGCTCCCCGAGCCGCCGGCTCCTACCGACACGGACTCTGCGATCCCACTGTCATGACCCTGCGCATCCCGTGACGTCTACTCCGCGCACGACATGCTCGCCGCTCCGGCACGGCAGCGCGGACCCACGCCCATGCGGCCCGTCCGGCGCCACCGGGGACGTACGCGCCCCGACCGTCCGGATAATCGGATGGCCGGGGCGAGCGCGACGCGGCAGGATGCTCCGCATGACCTTGCCCACCCCCGAGCTGCACACCGCCCGCCTGCGGCTGCGGCCCTTCACCGACGCCGACGCGGCGCCGCTCTACGCGCTGCACAGCAGCGCCCACGTGCTGCGTTACTGGGACTCCCCGCCGTGGACCGAACCGGCCCGCGCCCAACGCTTCCTCGCGACCTGCCGGACGATCGAGGAGGAAGGCACGGGAGCCCGGATGGCGGTCGACCGCCTCTCCGACGGCGCGTTCATCGGCTGGTGCGGACTGACCAGTTGGAACCCGGACTTCCGCAGCGCGTCCCTGGGTTACGTCTTCGACGCCGCCGCCTGGGGCCACGGCTACGCCACGGAGACCGCGCACGCCGTCCTGCGGTGGGCGTTCGACACCCTGGACCTGAACCGCGTCCAGGCCGAGGCCGACACCCGCAACGCGGCCTCCGCGCGAGTCCTGGAGAAGCTCGGCTTCGTCCGCGAAGGCACCCTCCGCGAGGACTGCGTCGTCAACGGCGACGTCTCCGACTCCTGGGTGTTCGGCCTCCTCCGCCGCGAGTGGGACCCGACGGCCACGCCGGCGTCCGGCCGTTGAACAAGCATCGGGAAGACCGATGTCGTGCTCGGCCTCACGCAGTGATGCGTGCTTCCGCCAGTTCGCAGCAGGGCGGAACGCGTATCGCTCTTCCCTGAAGGAGTGGCTCCGCGGCGGTTGGAAGCGGATCGCCGCCGTCGGCTTGCGACGCAGGCGGGGTGTGCGGGGATCCATGGCGCGTCTTCTCTCGTCCCGTCGCCCCATGGGTGCGGTCGGCTGGCCGGAGGGATTTCGTTCCGCCGTGGTGAAGCCGACCCGCCCGAACATCTGCGCATCTCGCTCCGGGCGGCAGCGGACGCTGACGCTCCGTCGGCCGGGGAGCTCGTCCGCGTCGGATTTCTCGTGCTCAGTGGCCCATGGCGGTGAGCTTGTCCCGCAACGACTGCAATTCCTTCGAGACGGTGATGTCGGGAATCTTCGCCAAGCGGTCCGCCACGGCGGCATTCTCATCCAGGCAGGCGGGATCATTCACGTTCTCGATGATCCACGTGTCACCCTTGGGGTAGAACTCTCCGTCGCCCCCTGCATCGACAAGGGCGATAGGGCCTACAGTCGTCCTGGTGCCGTCATGCTCGAAGACGATGTCCACCACCCCGTACCAGGCCGGCCCCCACCCGACCGATTCCGGCCCATCGTCAGGGTCAGGCGGTCGACCTTGTTGTCCTCGACGACGAAACTGATGTCCTTCGACTTCTCGTACGGCGTCTTCGGCAACTCGTAGGGCATCGGGAAGTCGTAGTTCATCGAGACCGCGGCCCTGCCCCTTGTGATCGCGTACCGTCAGGGGCATGAGTACAGAGCTCATCGTCGCCTCTGTCTCGGCGGCCGTGGCCTTGGTCAGCGTGGCCATCAGCGCGCGTGCCAGTCGACGGCAAACGCTTCTGGCCGCGGAGCTGGAACGCCAGACTGCGGCTCATGCCCGCGACATGGCCCGCCAAGACATCATGAGCCGTGTCCGCGACCCTCTCCTGTGGGCCGCCTACGACCTTCAGTCCCGGATCTACAACATCGCTCGAAGCGAGTTCGGGTTCCTCACCCTCTATCACAGGGACGGCACCCCGCAGGAGCGTGAGTACGCTCGTCGCAACACGCTGTACGTGATCGCGGAGTACTTCTACTGGGTCGAGGTCCTCCGACAGCGGGTGCAGTTCCTGGACTTGGGCAACAGAGAGGACAACCGGAAGGTGGTGAATCTCCTTCACGAGGTCTCCATCCGGTTCAGTGCGGACCGGAACCAGGGAGCCGGTTTCCGTCTCTTTCGGGGCGAACAGCGCGCCATCGGGGAGTTGTTGGTCAGCCAGACCGGCGGTGATCAGGGTTGTATGGGCTATGCCGAGTTCTGCCGGCGCCTTGACGAGGACGAGGAGTTCGGTGCTTGGTTCGCCTCTCTGGACATGGCCATTCAGGAGCTGGGCAATGAGTTCCATGTCGAGCCGCGCTTGATCGAGATTCAGCACACACTCCTCAGACTGATCAAGTTTCTCGACCAGGACGGCGAGAGATTCCCCTTCACACGTGAGCTGCCCCGGCCGCGGGCCGAGACACCTCGATGGCTCAACGGACTCCAAGCGGATGCGCTCGAACCTGGGTCCGGATGAGGGCCGGTCGGCCAAGACTGCTCGTAGCGCCAAGAACGGCCGGTCTGCCGGTACGGCCCGGCGGGGTGGAAGCGACGCCCTCCGCATTCGTGGGGTGCGGAGCAGACCGTACAGGGCGTCGACGCGACAAGGCGTCCGGCGCGTTGGGCCCTCGTGCCATGCGCGGGAAACCAGCCCTTGCCCTCTGATGTCGGACACACGGGACACCGCATCCCGAGGACCTGATGAGGACGGACGTCTCGTGGCTCCGCGGAAGAAGGTCCGCGAGCTCCAGGAGGCACGCGAGATCCTGCGCGAGGCGGCGACGTATTCCGCCAAGGCCTCCATCCCGCCCCTTCGACCCGTATCCCGGTCAGACCCCTCAACGGTCAGACCCCTCAACGGTGTGACGATGGGTTCTCCGGGCCGGTGAACGCGGTGCGGGAGGTCGGGGAAGCGGTGCTGCCCTGCCAGGTGTTCCAGAGGTCGGCGTAGGCGCCGCCGCGTTCGAGGAGTTCGTGATGGGTTCCCAGCTCGGTGATCCGTCCCTCCTCCATGACGGCGATCCTGTCGGCGTCGTGCGCTGTGTGGAGGCGGTGAGCGATGGCGACCACCGTGCGGTCCTTCAGGACGGCGGAGAGGGAGCGTTCGACCTGTCGGGCGGACCGCGGGTCGAGGAAGGCGGTGGCCTCATCCAGGATCAGGGTGTGCGGGTTCGCCAGGACGAGGCGGGCGAGGGTGATCTGCTGCGTCTGGGCAGGGGTCAGCGCGTCCTGGTGGAGGCTGATCCGGGTGTCGAGGCCGAACCGCGCCGCCCACTGATCGGCGTCGACCGCTGCCAGGGCGGCCTCGATCTCCCTGTCCGTGGCGTCGGATTTGGCGATCACCAGGTTGTCGCGCAGGGAACCGTCGAAGACGTGGTGGTCCTGGGCCACGATGGCGACCCGTCCGCGCAGGTCTTCCAGGGGTATCTCCGCCAGCGGCAGTCCTCCGAGGGTGATCGAACCGGAACGGGGCCGATGGATCCCCGCGAGCAGTTGACCGAGGGTGGACTTGCCCGAGCCCGAAGGTCCGACGATGGCGAGCCGTTCCCCCGGGACGATGTCGAGATCGATGCCGTGCAGTACGTCGACGCCGGTGCGGTACGCGTACCGCACGTCCCGTACGACCAGGTGGGAGTCGCCGGCGATGTCCGGCGTCTTCGGCGCGCTCTTGTGGAGGTCGGCGGCGGGCGAGGCGGACTCGGCGATGCCCAGCAGCCGGGCGAGGGCGACGCCCGACATCTGCAGCTCGGTGAGCCAGAACAGCAGGGTGTCGACCGGGCCGAGGAGCTGCTGTATGTACAAGGTGGCCGCGGTCACCTCGGCCAGGGTGACCATTCCGTGGATGTAGAAGAGACCGCCGATGACGAGGCTGGCCGCCACGGGCAGGACGTATGTCGTGTCGCAGATCGGGAGGAACACGTTGCGCAGGCGCAGGGTGTGGCGCTCGGCGGCGTAGGACTCGGCGATGTCACGGTCCACCCGTTCGAGTCGGCGGGCGGAGAGCTGGAGCGCCTCCACCGTGTGGGCGCCTTCGACCGTTTCGGTCAGACCTTCGGTGAGCTGCGCGTAGGACGCGCTCTGCCGCAGGTATCCGGCGCGGGCCCGAGCCACGTACCACCTGGACGCCGCGAACAGGATGGGGGCGGAGATCAGGCAGGGCAGGACGAGCAGGGGACTGAGCAGAAGCAGGGCGCCGACGGTGATCACGATGGTCACCACGGCGATCAGCGTCTCGGGGATCGCGTGCCGGACGGTGGTGGACAGCGTGCCCACGTCGCGCGTGGTGCGGGTCACCAGGTCGCCCCGGTCGGCGTTCTCGACGGTGTTGAGCTCCAGCGCGAGCAGGTCGTGGACGAACTCCTGGCGCAGTTCGGCGAGCACCTTCTCGCCCAGGATCGCCGCCGCGTACATCGCGTACTTGATGAGCAGCGCCTGGACAACGCAGGCCAGGCAGATCAGCAGCACGTAGTGCGCGATCTCGTCGCGGCCCCGGGCCACCGACGCGACAAGATCGCCCAGCAGCCAGGGCATCGCGAGCCCGGAAGCGGCCGCCAGCACGTTCAGCGCGATGACGGTGGCCAGTCGGCGCGGGTGGCGCAGGGCGATGCGCCTGGCGTGGGAGCGTACTTCCTTCGTCGAGGCGACCGGCAGTGTGTTCACATCGACTCCGTCGCCCTGGTGACGAGCGAGTGGTAGCGCGCGTCCTCCAGCATGTGATGGTGTGGTCCTTCGGCCACCACGTGGCCGTTCTCGACGTAACTGACCCGGTCCGCCAGCCCGAGAAGCATCGTGCTCGTGGTGATGACGATCGTGGTCCGGCCCTCGCGGGCCTCGCGGAGCCGGGTCGCCATCCGTGCCTCGGTGTGGGCGTCCACGGCGCTGGTGGGGTCCACCAGGATCAGTATCCTCGGGTCGGCCATCAACGCGCGTGCCAGGCGCAGCCTTTGCCGCTGGCCGCCGGAGAACTGCCGGCCGCCGGCGGCGACGGCGCCGTCGAGACCGTCGGGCAGTGCTTCGGTGACGTCGGAGGCGGAGGCGTGGTCGACGGCCGCGAGCAGGATGTCGTCCGAGTCCTGGGCCCGGTCGTGAGGGTCGAGTTCGGCGCGTAGCGGGCCGGCGAAGAACCGGGCGTCGTTCCTGGTGAGGAGGATGTGCTGCCGGACCGCCCGCAGTGGCAGGGAGTCCAGCCGCTGCCCGTGGTACGTCGTCTCCGAGGCCGTGTAGTAGGCCAGCCGCGCGGCCAGCATGTCGGCGTCGGCGGGGGAGGCACAGGCGACGGCGGTGAGGCGGCCGGGCAGCGAACGGACGCCGGAGACGGGGTCGACCAGCAGGTCGGGGCCGGCCGCAGGACCGGTGCCGAGGTCGGATCCGGCGGGTTCAGCCGGTAGCTCGGGCTCCATGCGCAGCAGTGCCGTGACGTGCTCCGCGGAGACATGGGCCTTCATCAACTGGCCGACCGCCAGCGTCAGACGGCGCAGCGGGACCGCCAAGAACATCGCGTACCCGTAGAAGGCCACGAGCTGGCCCACGGTGAGGTGGTCGGTCAGGACCCGGTGGGCGCCGAGTCCCACGACCAGGACGACGAGCACGCCGGGCAGCAGGGTCTTGGCGCCGTCCAGTACCGAATCGAGCTGCGCGACGTGTACCGCGGCCTGCCGGGTGGACTGGGACTTCTCCCGGTAGCGGCGCTCGATCACCCGCTCGCCCCCGATGCCGCGCAGGACCCGCAGGCCGTGGACGATGTCGACGGCCTGGTCGGTGAGCGCGCGCTGTTGCGCGTGGGACGTCGCCTGGCGGCGGTGCAGGGGACGGATCATCTGGGTGGTCAGCCAGAGCATGACGGGTACGCCGATCAGGACGACGAGACCGATCTGCCAGGACGCGATGAGCATCATCAGAGCGATGGCGATGATCGCGACGACGGCGCCCGCCCCCCGGGTGGCGACCTCCATGGCGTTGCCGATCTGCGTCATGTCCGAGACGCTGACGTTCACCATGTCTCCGGTGGACACCCGCTTGGACAGTGTGGCGCCCAGCCGGCAGGCCTGCCGGGTGGCGAACTGCATGGTCTGGTAGCCGGCGCCGACCTTCACCTCCAGTGCGAATCGGTCCTGCAGCGCGCTGCCCAGCGCCTGGACGACGCCCAGCGCCAGCACGGCCATGCCCCACCACACCAGGGCCGTCGTGTCGCGGGCGGTGATCCCGTCGTCGATCGCCTTGCCGACGAGCGCGGGCGACAGCCCTTGCGCGACGGTCCACACGATGGCGAACACGGAGCCCAGGACGATCGACCTGCGGTGATCACAGGCGAGCCACAGCAGATATCCGCGGGCGCTGCGGATATCCGGCGATCCGGGATCGCGGTCGGGGAAGCTGCGCAAGGGTGGCACCTGTTTCGCGACGTCGAGGTGAGGGGGGCGGGGGAGTGACAGTGGTGGCCGTCGTGCGATCAAACCCCGCGTACGGCCGCCGCGTCGAGCACGTTGCGCGTGAGCCGGTCCACGGCGGGATGGCCCAGGTGCCGTGGCCAGTCGGTGGTTCCGGCATTGAAGACCAGAGCCTGTCCGCGGCGGTAGTAGGCGATCGTCGCGCACCGCGGCGATCGCAGCTCCGGCTCGCGGGGGTCGGAGAACCAGCGGGAGTGCGGGGCGTCGTCGAGCAGAGCGTAGGCGAGAACCACCAGGTCGCCGGGGGTGTCCTCAGCGCCCCTGGGGTGCCACGGCCGGCCGGGTTCGTACGCGTGGCCGTCGGCCTCGTACCCCGCCAGATCGGTCAGCTCACTGAAGGCCGCCACGTCGACGCCGTCGAGCAGCGGGTCGCCGTCCGGCCGGAAGGTGTACGACGTGTCCGGCCGGGCTCCCAGCCAACTGGCTCCGCCATGGCGGAAACTGAGCCCGATCAGCCGCGCTTCCGGCCGGTCGGTGAGCCACCAGAGATCGCCGCCCGCGGGATTGGCCTCGTCCTTCCTCACCCGGATCTCGCCGTCCCGCACCTCGGTACGCCACCAGCAGGTGTTCCCGCCGAAGATCAGGACGTTGCCGCCGGAGGCCGAGAACTCCTCGGTCCGGCTGCGGCACTCGGTCGTCCAGTACTCGTCGTGGCCTGCCGTGATGAGCGTTTCGTATCCGCCGAGCAGTTCGGGCTCGGTGTCCAGCGCGGTGTCGAAGACGACGTCGAGGGCGTAGCCGGACTCGGCGGCCCAGGCCAGGAAGGGGCCGTCCCAATGCCAGAAGGTCTGGCGCGGGCTTTCCGGCGCGTAGGTGTCGACCGGTTCCGCGGTCGGACCACCGATACCGGCTCCGGGGCGCCGTACCCCGGCCACACACGCGCCGTCCCGCCACTGGCGGTTGACGTACAGGCTCGCGCCGCCGGCCGGGTTGTAGGCGAGGTAGGTGCGCATGGGCAGTTTGTACAGGGCGGAGGAAGCGGGCCGGTGCGGAGTGACGGCCAGCAGGGCGGTGGCGTCGTAGCCGACCAGGCTCGGCTCGTAGCCGGTCTGATCGCCGGTCTCGTTGCCCACGACGAGGTAGACGCCGCCGGGGAGGTCCGCGGGCAGGTCGACGGGGTAGCCGGGCCACTGCCAGTCCTGGGTCGGGTCGCCCGCAGGCAGCAGCCTGCCGACCAGCTCCGGGCTGCACCACACCGGAGTGGATCCGCGCAACGGGTACAGCTGCAGCCGAAAGGTGGCGGACGTGGTGGAGACGTGGACGGACGTCCGGTCGCCGGGCCGGACCACATGTTCTACATCGCAATACAGCGCTAGCATCTGGCAGCCTGTTCTCTCTGTGCTGGCATCCGGTCGGGGCGGCCCAGGACGCGGTGGGTGGTGTCCCGCGCCGAGCGGTCAGTCGGACGTGGCGCTCTCCACACAGGTGACGAGCGTCTCGACGGTCGGCGAGCTGAGGAACGCCATGAGCGGAACCTCGGTCGCGAACTCCTCGCTGATCCTGGCGAGCAGTTCCATGACGCGAAGCGAGTCGCCGCCGCTGGCCAGGAAATGGTCCCGCAGGCCCGCTGATTCCCGCCCCAGGACCTCGCACCACACACGGGCCAATGCCAGTTCGAGGTCCGTCCGCGGGACGTCGCCGGAATCCGGTGCCCGCTGCGGGGGAGCGGGCAGTCGGGCCCGGTCCAGCTTGCCCGTCGGCCCGATCGGGAACCGGTCCAGGACCATCACGTGATCGGGCACGGCGTAGGGGGGCAGGTGGCGGCCGAGATAGCCGAGCAGTTCCTCCGGATTGGCGTTCAGCGCCCCGGGCGAGGTCACATAGCCGATGAGGCGGGTGCCGTGCGTCGCGTGTCGGTCGGGCACCACCGCGGCCCGCCGGACGGTCGGGTGGGCGCGCAGCAGCGTCTCGGCCTCGGCGGGCTCGACCCGGTGGCCGCGGATCTTCACCTGCCCGTCCCGGCGCCCGCAGGACATCAGCCGCCCGTCGGGCAGCCGGCGGGCCAGGTCGCCGGTTCGGTAGTACCGCCTTCCGTCCGGTCCGGTGCCGAACGCCCGCGCCGTGGCTTCTGGCTGGTTCCAGTAGCCGAGGGCGATGTGGTCCCCGCGCAGTACGAGTTCGCCGAAGACCTCGGCCGTCCGGCCGGTGGCGTCCACCAGGTCCACGGTCGTCCCGCCGACGGGGTGACCGATCGGCACCGACGACAACTGGTCGGCGGCCGGGGCCACGAGGTACTGGAGGGCGATCGTGCACTCGGTGGGCCCGAGTCCGTTGACCAGAGCGGTGCCGGTGGGGAAGTGCCGGGCGAACTCGGCCACGTCCGCCCGGGTGGCCTCCTCGCCGCCGAGGACGACGGCCCGGATGTCCGTCCGCGTTCCGGCCACGTCGGTGTGGGACATCAGATGCCGGAACAGGGTGGGCGTGCAGTGCAGGAGCGTGGCGCGCGCCGCCGCCAGAGCGGCACGCAACGCGGTGGGCGACTGCGTGGGGTCGATCATGTGGAGGCTCGCGCCGGACAGCAGGCCGCCGAACACGTCCATGACGGCCGCGTCGGAGGTGTAGGGGGCGACCACCGGCAGGCGGTCCTCGGGGTGGATGCGCAGCCGCTCGGCGTAGCGGAGTGCGTGTCCCAGCACGTTGCGGTGCGACTGTATGACGCCCTTGGGGCGTCCGGTCGAGCCGGAGGTGTGCAGGATGTAGGCCACCTCGTCGGCCGCCGGCGCGGAAGGCGGCGCGGCGGCTGCGGCGTTCTCCTCATCGTCCAGCGCCAGGACCGGCAGGCCGCCTGCCAGCGCGGTCGCCAACGGGACCAGATCGGCGTCGCACAGCAGGGCCCGCACCGAGGCGTCGGCGACCAGCGCGGCCAGCCTCGGCTGCGGGTGCCGGGGATCGAGCGGTACGTACGCCGCGCCGGACTTGAGCACCGACCAGATGGCCACCACGGCTTCGACGCCGGTCCGGCACAGCAGTGCCACCCGCTGTCCGGGACCGGCGACCTTCGCCACCCGGGCTGCGACCGCGTCGGTGCGGGAGTCGAGCTGGGCGTAGGTGTAGCCGCCGGACGGCCCGCGCAGCGCCGGGCGGCCGCCGTGCGACGCGGCCACCGCCCGGAAGCGGTCCACCAGGCTCTCCGAGGGGCCCGGTGGTTCGGGCGCCCGGTATCCGACCGGCACGGGCAGCGCCCACGGCGGCGGGGTCGTGGGACCGGGGTCCAGAGCGATGTCGCCGAGCGGTCGCGCCGGGTCGCGCAGGGCCTGGTCCAGCAGTGCGGCGTAGTGCCGGCCGAGCCGCTCCGCGGTGAACGGCTCGAAGGCCGTGCTCCCGTGCCGGATCAGCAGGGTGGCGGGCTCGTCACCGGTCTCACTCAGCGTCAGTTCCAGTGGATGCCCGTCCGACGGGTACGGGCCCGCCGTCGCGGTCCGGTGGTGGAACACGATGCCGAGGGCTGGGCCGGAGGCGTCGGTCGTCGACCGGGCGGGGGCGGTGTGGTGGACCGCGTCGCTCAGGGCGGTGTGCACGGCGTCGACGAGTTCGGCGAAGGGCGCGGCCGGATTCACCGTGGCCCTCAGGGGCAGGACGGGGCCGGGCCCGTCGTCCGGTTCGCGGCCGGCGTCGGGCTCGTCGCGGCCGCCGGCTCCGCCGGCCGCCGCCCCCAGGAGCAGGTCGCACTCGCCGGTGTGTCGCTGGACGACCGCGAAGCAGGCGGCCAGCAGGACGGCGAGCGGCGTCGTGCGGTGCTGCGCCGCGTAGGCATGAGCCGCGGTGAGGGCCGGGGCGGGCACCGGGGTGCGGGTGACCGTCCGGTCCCGTCCGTCCTGGGCGGAGTGGGGCAGGCTGGAGGGGATCAGGGTCGCGGTCGCGCCTTCGAGTTGTCGGCGCCAGTACGCCTGGGAGTCCTCGATGCCGTCTGCGCGCCGCGGTCCCGGCGGGTGGAGAGGGCCTGTGGCTGTGTCCGTACTCATCCTGGTCGACTCCGGCTCAGGGCTCGGTGGTGAAAAGGGGGGCGAGCGCGAGGTTGACGTCCCACGCCGTGTCGATGTCGGGCGCCACGATGCAGTACATGACGCCCTGGTGCTCCGCGTCGTAGGCGCTGACGACGATCACCCCGGTCCGGGTGGCCGGGTCGTAGGCGTAGCCGGCCTCGGTGAGCGTCTGCACGGCGTCGCTGAACGAATCGGTGGCCCAGCCCGGCGGCCAGACGTGTTCCAGCAGGACGCGGTCGGCCTGGTAGTCCTTGCCCACCACCGTGTCGCCGAGGACGTAGTACGTGTGCGTGGACCCGGTCAGGCGCCCGTTCCACTCGGTGTAGAGGACCTGGCGGTCGGGGGTCACGATGGCGTCGGCGCTGAGCATCCCCCGGTATCCCATCGCGTGCAGCGGGACGCACATCCGGCGACCGCCCTCGATGAGCCGCTCCAGTGTCGCGGCATCGAGGTCGGCCGGGATGATCTGCGCCATGTAGTACGGCGCCGACTGCATCTCGCCATGGCCGCCCAGCTCGATGCCCTCGTCGCCGATGATGAACTCGACGAAGTAGGCCGCGCTGTCGCGGAAGTAGCGCTCCACGACCACCTGGTGTCGGCCGCCGTCGGTGAGCCAGTCCCAGTTCTCCTGCACATACGCGTGGACGGCGGGGCGTCCGGAGAGCACCACGGTGCGGCGGGCGCCCACCGGGCGGACCCCCTCGATGGGGCTGAGCACCTCGTTGCCGCGGCCGCCGGAGCGGAATTCGAGTTTGAGCATCACGATGTGGCCCTGGTCGAGCTGTTCCGTGATCGCGTTCTCGGCGGCGGCGCTGTTGGAGCACACCGCGCCCTCGGGCAGTGGCACTCCCGCTCCCGCGGCCACCGAGCGGAAGACCGCCTTGCTGCTGACCAGGGTGCCGCCGCTCTGGGCGAGGAAGGGGCCGCCGGACAGGGCGTCCTGCGCTCCGACGGCCTTGGCCAGCGCGGCCACCGAGGCGTGCGGCGACATGGGGACCACGCTCTGCACGGTGCGCCCCGCCAGGACGGTTCGCAGCTCGTCGTGCAGGACCGGATCGGTGAGGCGGTCCGCGGTGAGCAGCCCTGCGCCCGTCTGTCCGGGAGGCGGTACGACCACCCGCAGGGTGGAGCGGTCGGTGCCGGTCAGTGCGGTCACGTAGTCGAGAAAGGCGTCCTCCGGCCGCTCCGGAAGAACGAGGACATCGCCGTCCTGCGCGAACCAGGCGATGCGCTGGACCCACCAGCCCGACCACCCGCGGTCGTCCCGCAGGTCCTCGTCGAAATCATTGCCGATAAGCAGTCTGGTCACGCGCAGCCCTTTCGCCGAAGACTGCGTCATGAAAGCACGTGCCGTACGGGGCCCCTAGTGCTCGCTGCCGCTGCCATGCGGTGCGTATGCGGTGCGTATGCGAGAACTGCGTAGGCTGCTCGCGTTGCCCTTCCGGCCTGCCGGGAAGCGGTGTTCGGTGACGCCGCTCCGGCGGTGTCCAATTCCCTCACAATCCTTGGAGCGGGATATGGATATACCTTGGGATGCGCCGTTCGAGCAGATTCTCCGGCAAGCGCTGCCCCTCCTCCCCTCCGAGAAGGAGTTGAGCCCCGACCTCAACACCGCGCTGTTCGGGCTGGATTCGCTTGCGGCGGTGGAGCTGCTCATCACCGTCGAGACCGCATACGGCATCTCCATTCCCGAGGATCTTCTGCAGTTGAGCAGCTTCGCGACTCCCGGCGCCTTGTGGGAGTTGGTCTGTTCCGTTCGCGCGTCACACGGTTCGATGGCTCCTTGAACGCTATGCCGGCGCATCGGCCCGACCGTAATGCGGACGCCCCGTGCACGCCCCGGCCGGTATGTCGCGACAATGTCGCCGAAGGCTCTGTGGCCGCCGTTCGCGGAGATCGTCGTTCCGCTGCCGGGCCGTGTCCGTCGACCGGGACGATCCCTTGACACCGTGTGGCGGGGAACCGAAGATCATCTGGATCGTTCGGAAAGTTTCCCAACAGTTGGTCAAGCATCCCTCCCACGCACAGCGCCAGCTCACGCCGCTCGACACGACCCGCATCCGGGGACCTCGAAGGGTACGGCCTGCCATGACCTCCAAGCCCCCTCAGTTGATCGCCACCGATCTGGACGGCACGATCATCCGCAGCGACGGGACGATCTCCCCCCGGACGGTCGCCGCGTTCGCGCGGGTCGAGCGGGCCGGCGCCCAGTTCGTCTTCGTGACCGGCAGGCCACCGGGCCAACTGGCCGGGATCGTCAGAGCCTTCGGCGCCTTCGGCACCGCGATCTGCTCCAACGGAGCCCTCATCCACGACCTGCGCACCGGGCGCGTCGTCGAGGAGCACCCGATCGGCGCCGACGTCCTGCGTCAGGCCGCCAAGCTGCTCCGGGACCTGTTCCCCGGGATCGGACTGGCCGTCGAGTACGCCGACGAACTGGCCGGGGACCCGCATTACGTGCCGGACCACTGGGACGGAGACGTGGCGATCCGACGGCGCTCCGACGACGTGCTGTTCGGCCGGCCCGGCCACAAACTCCTGGGCCGCCATCCCCACCTGTCCGCCGACGAGCTGCTGACCGCGGCAAAGCCGGTGCTGGGCGACCTGGTCACCGTCTACCACTCCAACGGCCAGCGGCTGGTCGAGGTCAGCGCCGCCGGAGTGGACAAGGCGTCCGCCCTCGCCCGCCTGGCGCGACGCCGGGGCGTCGGGCCCGCTGACGTGGCGGCCTTCGGTGACATGCCGAACGACCTGCCGATGCTCGCCTGGGCCGGCGCCTCCTACGGAGTGTCCAACGCGCACCCGGCCGTGCTGTCCGCTGTCGACCACGTGATCGGCCACCACGATGAGGACGGTGTCGCCGCCGTCCTCGAAAGCCTCTTTCCCGAAGGAGACCACGCCGTATGAGCGATCGACGCCGGCCGGTGAGTCCGCGCCTGCCGCAAGCGCGGTACCACGCCGCAGCCGGATTCGGGGGGTGTCCGTGCATTTCCGACTGATCGGTCCACCCGGAGTGGACAGCGGCAACCGTCGCACGATGTCGCCCAAGGGGATGACGACCACCCTGTTCGCCGCGCTGCTGCTGCGCGCGAACCAGGCCGTCGACTCGACTTCCCTCGTCACGCTGCTGTGGCCCGGAACGCGTCCCCCCTCCGCGGACGCCAATCTCCGCCAGTACGCGTCGCGGCTGCGGACGTACCTGCAGAAGGCCGCCCCCGAGGACGAGCCGCGACTGCGCTCCGCGCCGGGCGGCGGATATCTCCTCGAACTGGGCCGCGACGAACTCGACCTGACCATTTTCGACGACCTTGCCACCCTTGGCCGCGAGGCCCTGGAAGCGGGTGACGTCCATACGGCACAGGCCAATCTCCAGCAGGCGGTCAGCCTCTGGAAGGGGCCGATGTGCCAGGGCGCCGCACTCGCCCCCGAGCTCGAAGTGGACGTCCTCTACTGGGACGAACTACGGCTCTCCGCAGCCCTTCTCCTGCTGCAGACCCGCCTGCGCCTCGGTGAATACCACAAGGCGATAGCGGAGATCCGCCCGATGCTCGCGAACTACCCGCTGTGCGAGGAACTGTGGGGAATGCTGATGCTCGCTCTCTACCGCTCCCATCGGCGCGGCGAGGCGTTGGAGGCGTTCCGCACCGCCCACCGGCGCTTCGTCCGTGATCTCGGTATCGAACCGACCCTGGACCTCCGCCGTCTCCACCAGGCCATCCTGGCCGGGGAGTGCCCGCTCGACGGTTTCTCGTGGGTCACTCCGCCGATGCGGGGCAACCCTGGTGCGAATGCCGCCGTCGGTCTCGGATCCCGCTGACCGGAGGGGAGGGAGAAACTCCGGAATGACGACAGCGAACCGTCGGCAAAGGAAGGTGTGCAGTGGTTACCGTCTACTCGACCTGTCCGGGCTCCACCGACCGCACGGCGGCGCAATTCCGCGTCGCGATTCGTGATGTCGCGCGCTGGACCGAGGACGCCGGATGCCGCGGGCTGCTGGTGTACACGGACAACAGGCTCGTCGATCCCTGGGCCGCCGCCCAGTTCGTCCTCGATCGCACCGAACGGCTCGTCCCGCTCGTCGCGGTCCAGCCGGTGTACATGCATCCGTTCACCGTGGCCCGGATGATCCGGTCGATCGACTACGTGCACGGCCGGAGCGTCGACCTCAACCTGGTGACCGGCGGCTACGCGGGCCACCTGACGTCCCTGGCGTCCGAGCTCGACCACGACGCCCGCTACGACCGCCTGGTCGAGTACGGCGAGATCGTCCGGGCGCTGCTCACATCGGACCGGCCGGTCAGCCATGACGGCGCGTACTACGAACTCCGGCAGGCCGCCCTGGACCTGCCGGGAGACGACGCGCTCGACCCCCGAGTCTTCGTCGCGGGGTCCTCCCCGGCCTGTGTGGCCGCCGCCGGGCGCCTGTCCGCGACCCGGCTCGCCTACCCCCGGTGGATCGAGGAGTACGACGACCCCGCCGCGCTCGCCGGCACCGGCATCCGGATGGGCGTCATCGCCCGCGACTCCGCCGAGGCCGCCTGGCGGCTGGCCCACGAACGGTTCCCACCGGACCCCCGCGGTGAGCGGGTCCACGACATCTCGGCGCGCATGGTCCAGTCCCACTGGCACCGCGGCCTCTCCGATGACGCGCGCCGCTCGTCGACCCCGCGCGACGCGTACTGGCTGTACCCCTTCAGGACCTACAAGACCTTCTGCCCCTACCTGGTGGGAAGTTACGAGGAGGTGGCGGAACTGCTGCGCCGCTATCTCGACCTGGGGGTCACCACCTTGATCCTCGACGAACCCGCGGCCGAGGACGATCTGCACCACGCGAACCGCGCGATCCGGCGCGCCGAGCGCCTCAGCGTCTCGGCGCCACCCGTGGCAGCCTCGATCGACTCCGGCCGCGGGGCCGGCGCGTGACGGCCGCCCCTCGTGAGACGAAAGGCACGCTCATGCCGGAGACGACCACCCGCACCGTGCGGTTCTCCGTCGGCGGCCCGCGCCAGGGGCCCCTCACCTGGGGGCAGTTGGCGATTCTGCGAGAGCTGACCTGGCTGGCCGACGAGGCGTACTCGTACAACGAGACCGTGACCGTCGACGTCGCGCCCGGCACCTCCCTCGACGCCGTGCTTGACGCGGTCCGGTTGATGGTGCAGGCGCACGAGGGGCTGCGCACCACGATCGGGCGCCCCGCCGGCGCGGACGCCTCCGCCGAACCGTGGCAGCGGGTCCACGCCCGCGGCCGGATCCAGGTCGGGCTGATCGACGGTCCGCGGACCGACGCGGACACGCAGTCCGGGGAGATCCCGGACGCGCGGCACAACTTCGACCCGGAGACCGAGTTCCCCGTGCGCTGGACGGTCTTCTGCCGGGAGGGGCAGCCGCGGCGCCTGTGCGCCGTCATCAGCCATTTCACCATCGACGGCACCGCGCTGCGGGCGTTCCGCGAGGAACTGCGGATGTTCCTGACCGGCGGCGATCACAGCCCTGCCCGTGGTCCGGTCTGGCATCCGCTCGATCAGGCCCGCTGGGAGCGCACCGAGGGCGCCGCGGCCAGCGGGGCAGCGGTCGAGCGCTGGCTGAGCGTGATCGCCGAGGCTCCGCAGCAGATGTTCAACGTCCGCCACCCCTCCACCGGGGCCGAGGACTTCCACTGCTTCGAGATGCGCTCCGTAGCCGCGGCAGTTGCCCTGCACCGTCTTTCACGGCGGATGAACGTCTCGACCTCCACCATCGTCGTCGCGCTCACCGCGGTCACGGTGGCCCGGCTCAGCGGCAACCGGCGCGTGGTCTTCAAGGTGGTGGTGGGCAATCGGATGGATGAGCGGTCGCGCAACCACATCGCCCCGCTGGTCCAGGACGGTGTCCTGGCTCTGGACACCCACGGCAGCTTCGCGGCGGTGATCCGGCGTGCCTGGCCCGCCTCGCTCCGCACCTACTCGCGCTCGCGCTACCATCCCGGCGAACTCTCCGCCGCGCTGGAGGAGTACGCCGCGCGGCACGGCCACGACGGCGATCCGCGCGTGGCGCTCAACGACGCCCGCTTCGACGGTCCGCGGACGGCGCTGCCCGAACCGCGAAACGCCGACGCGATGCGCGCACTGTGCGAGCGGACGGAGATCGCACACCAGTTCTCCCAGGAACGGGTCGACGTCAAGTTCTTCGTGGAGGTCACCCAGGCCGAGGACTGCCTGCGGATGAGCCTGCTGACCGACGGCACCTACATTCCGACCGACCTGATCCCGGACATCCTGCGCGGAATGGAGGGGATTCTCGTGGAGGAAGCCCTCGGGGCAGCGGAATCGGGTGACGACACTCCGCCCCGATGGAGCATCGCCCCTCTGGCGCGTGGCCCGGAATGGCAGCCGGTGCAAGGGCATTGGATCCGCCCGGAGGCCCTGCGCGCCGTCCTCACCTCGATACCCGGCGTGAGAAGCGCGGAATTTCCGTCTCTCCCCCCGCAGCGTACGGCGGAGGGGTTGGCGTGCCGACTGGTCGTGGACGGATCCTTCGGCCACGACGAGACGGAATTGCGGCGTCTCGTCGTCGACGCCGCCCGCGGTCGCGAAGACCTCCTCGTTCCGGAGACGTACGAGATCGTCCGTGCCGCCTCCTCGGCCGCAATGCGCTGACACCCGCGGGCGTGCCGGACGACCGGCCGGCCGTCGCGGTATGCGGCTCATATGCGGGCGTTTCGTACGATGCGCATACCCCATCGCCGTCGTCTGCGCGGTGCGAGCCGCGGATGCGGCTCGTCATGAGAGGACACGCTATGCGCCTGAACAGCTATGACGAATGGTCTCCGCTCAAGGAAATAATTCTGGGTTCCGCCGTCAATTACACCTCCCATGAACGGGAGTTGTCGTTCGAGCTCTTCTTCTACGATCAGGTGGCGACCCAGACGTCGTTCTACGACCGTATGTACTACCCCCATCACACGGCGCCGGGCGCCGAGTCCGCCGCCAAGGGCGCGTCGGGCAGCTCACCGATCAAGCAGCGGTACGTGGAGGAGCTGAACAAGGACGTCGAGGGCATCGCGGAGACCATGCGGTCGCTCGGGATCGTGGTGCACCGGCCGCTGGACCTGGAGCAGTCGATGGAGGTGCGGACGCCCGCGTGGCCGGCCGCGGTGGTGCCGCCGCTCAACATCCGGGACAACACCCTGATCCTCGGCGACGAGATCATCGAAACGCCGCCCCAGGTCAGGTCGCGGTACTTCGAGACGCAGTTCCTCACCCCCGTCTTCGCCGACTACTTCCGGCAGGGCGCACGGTGGACCGTGATGCCGCGCCCGCTGATGACCGACGACTCCTTCGACCCCTCCTACGTCAAGGGCGGCCCGGTCGAGTTCGTCCCCGATCCGAAGCCCTCCGCGTACGACGTCGGCTTCGAGATGATGTTCGACGGGGCCCAGTGCGTCCGGTTCGGCAAGGACCTGCTGGTGAACATCGCGACGGCCAACCACGCTCTGGCGTGCGACTGGCTGGAGCGCCACCTGGAGGGGCGGATCAGGATCCACCGGGTGCACAAGCTGGCTGACGGGCACATCGACAGCATGGTCCTGGCACTGCGCCCCGGACTCCTGCTGGTCCGCACGCCGCAGGTGGCCGAAGCGCTTCCCGAGCCGCTGCGCTCCTGGGACATGATCTTCGCTCCCGAGCCGGCGACCAACAACTTCCCCGAGTACGACAACGACGACCTGATCCTCACCAGCCCGTACATCGACCTGAACATCCTGTCGATCAGCCCGGACACCGTGATGATCAACGAGGCGTGCCCGGAGCTCATCCGCCTGATGGAGAAGAACGGCTTCACCGTCGTGCCCGTCCGGCACCGGCACCGGCGCATCTTCGGCGGCGGTCTGCACTGCTTCACCCTGGACACCGTGCGGGAGGGGGCAGCGGAGGACTACTTCGGCTGACGGCGCCGCCCCGCGCGTCGGGGGCAGCGAAGGAACCCGAAAGCCCGTTCACCCCGGCCCATGGAGGTGAACGGGCTTTCGGCCGCGATGTGGGGACCGCTCAGGCGACACCCGCGTGCATCAGCGCCAGCGCGATCCGCTCCAGCCCGAACGCCACGCAGGCGGTGTGCGCCGGGTCACCGCCGGCCAGGGTGACACCGAATGCCTCCCCGAAGTGCTCCTTGTGGCAGTTGGCGGAGGCGATCGCCTGCCGCAGCCCAGGAGCCACACCGGCGATGAACTCCCACTTGAGCGCCTGCTGCACCTGACTGGCCCGCATCAGCCGGGCGCCCGGGCCGAAGAACGGGTCATTGGCCAGCTCGGTGCGCACGTCCAGCCCCAGCCCGGTCAGCCAGTCCGCGATCCGCCCGCGCCACTGGTCGCGCCACTCCGCACAGCCCTCGGGCGAGCCGACGTAGACCAGCTCCTTCATCCGGAACGAGCGGAGCCGACCCACCTCGCTCGTCGCCTCGTCGCGGTAGCAGTACGCCTCCACGCCGAACCGCAGCGGCTCGGTGACATCCGCTCCGGTCAGCCGCGGGTAGACGTGGTAGCAGGCGGCGGGGGTGAGCACCACATCGGTGATCTCCTGGCGGTCGTGCCACCGGCCGTCGGGCCGGGCCTGCGGACGCAGTGTCCGCCACTCGTCCGCCGTGCCCGCGTAGCGGTGCACGGAGCCGAGCAGGTGGGGGAACTCCCTGACGAAGCCGCTTCGTTCCACGGTCTCGCGTGCGATGACCGGTGGTGCGCCGAGGGTGACGAAGGGCTCGTCCCCGGCCAGTTCGTCGATCTGCGCCCGCAGTCGCGCCACAACGCCTTCGAACCGCGCGCTGAACAGCTCGACGCCCGGTACGGGCCGGGGCGGGGCGGGGGCAAGCGGTTCCACCGGTGGGGTCACGTTGATCTCCTGAGGTCCATAGCGAGGCGGGTGGCCGCGAGTCGTGCGGGGTCGGCCCGGGTGGCACTCCACGGGCGGTGCAGATGGTCGCCGTCGCGCCGGGGGACCACATGCAGATGCAGGTGGAACACGTCCTGCCAGCCGGCGTCCCTGTTCGCCTGGAACAGGGTCAGGCCGTCGGGCGCGAAGACGTCCTTGACCAGGCGTGCCATCCGGTGCGCGGTGCGCATCACCGCGGCGGCGTCCGACTCGCTCACCGCCCACAGGTCCTCGGCGTGGCGCTTGGGGACGACCAGGGTGTGGCCCTCCATCACGGCGGTGTTGTCGAGGAAGGCGAGCGTCCTGTCGTCCTCGAACACGATCTCCGCCGGCAGTGCGCGGTGGACGATGGCGCAGAACACGCAGCCGTCCGGCGCCCCGGGAGGGCCGGCTCCCGGAGGTGTCACCAGGGCCGTCACCGCGCCAACTCCGCGGACAGTGCCCGTAGGTCGTTCGCCGTACGGGACAGCGGGAAACGCGCGGCGTTGCGGTGCCCGGAGCGGCGCAGGTCGGCGAGGGCGCCGGCGTCGTCCCGCAGTCCGCTCACCACGGCCGTCACCAGGCGCGGGTCGGCGCCGAAGTCCACTGCCAGAGCGGAGTCCCCCAGGACCTCGGCGAGCCCGGGCACCGGCGTGTGCAGCACGGGGAGCCCGCACGCCTGGGCCTCGACGGCGACCAGCCCGAACGCCTCCAGCCGGTTGGACGGCATCACCAGGGCGTCGTGTTCGCCGAAGACCTGCCACAGCCGGGGGCGCGTCAGCCAACCGAGATACCGCACCCCACTGAGGTCCATCCGCCCGGCCAGCTTCCGGTACTCCGCGGCCGGGGCGGCGATGCTGAGCGACACCCCGGGGATCCTCGTCAGCTCTGCCACGGCCTCGGCCGGCCCCTTCTCCGCGCTGAGCCGTCCCGCGTAGAGCAGCCGCAGCGGTGCGCCGTCGTGCGCGGGCCGCGGCGGGGGAGCGGAGAGCAGCCGGTCGGGTACGCCCCAGGGGATGTGCACGACGCGTCGCGCGTCGACGTCCGCCAGCGAACGCAGGGCCGCGGCCATGGCCGTGGTGGGGACGACCACGGCCGCGGCCCGGCGCACCGTCTCGCGCAGTACCTCGGCCTGCGTGGCGTGGTCGGCCGCGAAGATCAGGTCGGTGCCGTGCACCAGGGCGATGTGCGGGTGGTCGGGGAAGGCCCGCAGCAGGGCGGGGGTGGCCCCGAAGGCGAGGTGCTGCAGATGGACCACTCCGTGGTCACCCGGTGCGAAGCGCCGCCGCAGCGCTCGGGCGAGCTCGGCCACGTACGACCAGAAGCCGGGCCCCGACACCTGTTTGCCCGGCACGGACAGCAGAGCCGGGCGTGCGGCGCCCGGCTCTGCGGGCTGCTCGTCGTCGGCCGGTCCGGAGAGCAGGAAGACCTCGGCGTCGAGCGGCCGGTCCGGCGCCAGGTACAGGTCCCGCAGGAGTTCCATGCTGCCGCCCGGGCTGCCGGCGGGGAGGTCGATGCCGGTGAGCGTGGTCACTCGAACTCCTCGTGCAGACGGGAGATGCCGATACCGCCGGTCACGGTGTACTTGCGGCCCACCTCCTGGTAGCTCAGCAGCGGTCCCTGCGTCGCCAGGAAGATGATCTTGCCGAAGGTCATGCGGGGGTAGACGCGCACCGGTCGGGCCACCCGGATCTCCAGCGTCCAGCGGATGGCGTGGCCGACATGGCCCAGCGGAGCCGACACGTGCACCCAGACGCCCAGCGCGCCGATCGCGTGATCACCGTTGATCATCTGGGCGTAGTGGTCGGAGTGCGTTCGCTCGTGCGTGACGCCCAGATACAGCCGGTGCGGCTGCAGCACCAACCCCTGGGCGGGAATGGTCGCTTCGGTGAAGGGCGTGGACACCGCCGCGTCGAGCGGGCCGTCGTGCCAGCGGATCCGGTCGCCCAGACGCCAGTCGTAGGCGTTCGGCGAGACCCGGTCCGCCTCGAACGGCTCGATGACGATCTCGCCCGCCCGCACGGCCGCCGCGATGGCCGGCCCGGTGAGGATCACGAGACACCGACCCGGTCGTGCCAGTAGCGCGACTCCTGAGGTCCCGACGCGGCCTGGTACTTGCCCTGGTAGAGCTCGACCTCGCCACGGGAGACGAAGAACATGATCTGCCCGATCTTCATCCCGGGGTAGACCCGCAGGGGCAGGACCGCCGAGAGCATCAGCGTCCACTGCCCGTGGAACCCGATGTCGCCGATCGGCGCGGTGATCTCCACGAACAGGCCCAGTCTGCCGACCGAGGAGCGGCCGAACAGCAGCGGCACGTAACTGTCGGAACCCACGTGCTCCATGGTGTGGCCCAGGTACAACTGCCCCGGCTGGAGCACGTATCCCTCGGGGCCGATCCGCACGGACGTCGTCGGGTTCGGGGCGTAGGCGTCGATGACCTCGTCGACGTACGTCATGAGGGTCTCGCCCAGCCGGATGTTGTAGCTGTTCGGGTTGACCTGCTCGGGGCTGTAGGGACAGATCCTGACCCGACCGTCGTGGTGGGCTCGGCTTATCTCCGGTCCTGTGAGTATCAACTTCTCCCCGTAACGCCGTCGGTCCTCGTCGTCGGCGTCCCCGCCGGTGACACCGTCATCGTGTGCTCCTCTCCAGCGCCGCGACCCGCCCCCGCGTCCCGGCCGCGCGATATCCCGTGTGGAAGGCGACCCAGGCGATCTCCGTCAGCACCTCCCAGTGCTCGCGCCACCGCACGACGGCCGCCTCCTTGGCCAGGCCCGACTCGACGAGGGTGGCCATCGCCGCGCTGTTGGCCGGTGAGCGGCCGGGCGGGTCGGCCTGATCCGCCCGGACCCCGGCCACCACCCAGCCCAGGCCGTAGCCGGCCAGGTACAGCTCCCGGACCAGCAGCCGGACGGCTCCGCGCCGCTCGGGCAGCGCCGGCATCTGCTCGAACCAGACGTCCGACAGGCGCTGGAGCCGGTCGGCGGACAGGCCGAGGACCTGGAGCTGGGCCACCCGGGTCTGCGTCTGCCAGCGGGCTCGCCCCAGCCTGGACGGCATACGCAGCAGCGCTCGGCGTTGGTTGAACTGCGCCCAGGCCGGAGGGGAGCGGAGCACGGACCGCACGAGGGGCGCCTGGGTGTGCGACTGGAAGCACACGGAACGCCGCACCCCGCCGAACATGTCGGGGCGCCGGGGGTCGGCGTCCCAGCCCGACAGGCTCGGCAGGTCCCGGTGCTCGACGAGATTCTGGGCGCGGAGCAGGGCCGGCACCTGGCGGTCGGCCAGGAAGTCGGCCAGCACCTCGTCGTCGTCGGTCTCCTGCTGCGCCAGATGGTCCGTGGCCAGCTCCGCGAAATCGTGGGCGATCGCGCAGGGCATGACGGTCGCGAGCGTCGGAAAGTACTCGCCGGGGACCGGTGGCACCCAGGTGTGGCCGGCCAGTACCGCCGCCCGCGCCGACGCGCCGTTCCAGCTTGTGGAGTTGACGTAGAAGGTGAGCACCGCCGCCGGATGCTCGTCGATGGCGCTCACCATGAGCGGCCACAGATTCGCCGTCGGTTCGATGTCGTCCTGGACGACCGCGTGGTGGGTGCTCGTGCCGTCGCAGGCCGCCCAGGCGCGGGCCGCGGTGCGCAGGGCGCTGGGCGCCGCATCAGGCTCCGGGTCGAATACCTGGCGGGTGCCGTTGCCCAGCCGCTCCGCCAGCCGTCCGGCCTCCCGCGCGCGCCGCGGGTGGCACATCACGGTCATGCTGAGCCGGCTGGAGGAGTCCCTCCCTGTCCGTGCCTCCGCCTCCGGCGGGCGGTCGGACGGTGTCTGCTCGGTCACACTCGGGCCTCGTCTCTCGCGGGGGCTGTGCGGGGGGACCGGTACCGTGCCACGCCCAGCCACCAGGCCAGGCCCAGCCCGTCGTCGCCCCGCCGTTGCCGGGACTCCTCCAGCAGGCCGCCGAGCAGCCGCTGGATCGTGGCTCGCCGGGGCCCGGCGGAGCGCCGGTAGGCGGCGTACGCGGTCGGCGCCAGGTCGGCGAACTCCGCCCAGTAGGCGGCCGTGTCGGGGACCGGCCGACGGCAGTGCCGACGCTGCCAGTCGACGGTGCCGAAGCCCGCGTCGCGCAGCCAGCCGCCGACCCGGTCGGGCGTCAGCGCGAAGGGGCCGGTCACCCCGGCGGAGAGGCGGGACGACGGGACCACCCGGCCGATCGCGGCGGCGCCGAGGGTGAGGAGGCGGCAGTCCGCGGGAGCGCCCCAGAGGTGGACCACCAGGACGCCTCCGGGACGGAGCACCCGTGCCGTCTCGGCGAGAACCCGCTGCGGGTCGGCGAACGCCCAGAGGGTCGACACGCACAGTGCCGCGTCGGTCGACGCGGCGCCGAGGGGGATGCGCTCCGCGTCGGCGCGCAGCCACACGCCGCCGCCGCGAAGGATGCCGTCGCCCGTGCCTGCCGCCTGGCCGAGTGCCTCGGCCGAGAAGTCCATCCCGATCCCGCGCACACCCGCGGGCATCGCGGCCAGCAGGGCGCCGGTGCCGCAGCCGATGTCCAGGACGGTCCCGGCGCCCCGCAGATGCCGGTCCACGGCCGAAGCGACGGACGTGTGCAGCGCGCGGCTCGCTCCGGTGCCGCCGGGCGCCCGGGTGCGGTGGTCCTGCTCCCGGTGCACGTCGTCCCAGTGCTCCGGCCGGTGGTAGGCGGGTGCGGACATGTCACCACCCCCCGAGCGGGGCGATCGCGAACCAGTACACCGTCGCCAGGACGCAGAAGGTCGCCGCGGTGCTCAGCAGGATCGAGGCCAGCGCGTAACCGACGTGGAGCAGTGGCGCGTCATGGCCGGCGCGGGCGGACGGGGGCGTCCCGGTGACGGCGTCGAGCAGGTGCTGGAAACTGCGCTGACGCAGGTTCGGCCTGTCCAGCCACATCTCCAGCAGCAGATACGCGTCGCCCTCGAAGGTCGGGACCAAGGTGGGGGCCATGCCCACGGTCCCGGCGACGACGGTCCACAGTCCGACCAGCCGCAGCGCCTCGACGTCATGGCCGACCCACCACAGTGTCCCGCCGAGTGCGGCGAACAGCAGGCTGCCCAGGGGGCCGGCCACAGCGGTCACGACCCTGGCCCGTCCCGGCAGCCGTCGCCACGCTCCCTGATCGGGTCTGGTCCACGCGAAGGGCACGAACCAGCGCAGCCCGATGCCCATCCGCTCGACGCCCACCGCGTACCGGTGGCACGCGATCGCGTGTCCGCCCTCGTGGAACACCGCCGAGGCGGCGAAGGCGGCGGCCAGGCCGAGAAGCCCGCCGTGTTCCAGGGCGGGACGCAACTCGCCGGCCAGGTCACCGGCGCGGGTGCAGAGCAGGACGAGCACCGTCAGGGAGTACGCCGTCACGACGGACACGGAGACCCGGTCGGTGAGGCGGCGCACGAGCCGGCCCCACCGGTCCAGCAGGGGAGTCGGGTCGCCGCCCGCGAACTCGATCGTGCCCAGCCGGCGCCATACCGCGACAAGCCGCCGCTGGAGGCCTGCGGCCCGTCCGGCGCCGCCGGGTTCCAGGATGCCGAGCCGCAGGAGTCGGGCCTCGAAGCGGCGGACCGCGTGCGGAGCGACCGCGGGACGGCCGGTGCTCGCGTCGGCCGCCGCGATGTCGCGGTAGCTGCGCGTGCCGTCGAATCGGCGCGCGGTAAGCAGCTCCCGCGGGCCGAGTATCCACCGGCGGTCCGACGCCGGATCGCGTACCTCGCACCGTCCGTCGGTGTCGGGCGGTCCGATCCGGTAGCGGGCCGGGAACATCCCGAGGGCGCTCGTGTCGTCGGGACAGGACGCGGGCTCGGGTTCGGCCACGGGGTCCGACCCGGCCGTGCGGGGGTGCTCGGACGGGGCGCCGGGGTGGCGCATCGGCATCTGTTCCACCTCACACCACGAACGACAGGCGTAGTTCCGAGCAGTACCGTCCGCGGTCGTCGGCCAGCCACAGTTCGTCCGGGCCGGGGCTCATCTCGGTCAGCCGGACGTGCCGCGCCTGGCGGACGGCCTTGGCGAAGGTGTCCACGGCCTGCGGGTTCAGCCAGTCGAGGTACATCGGCTTGGGCTCGGTGTCCGCGAGGAAGAAGCCGTGTCGCGGCAGGCCCTGCTCGCGGGCCCAACCGGCAAACGCCGCGTAGTGGGCGAAGCACTCGGCGGGCTGCGGTGCGTCGGGCAGCCCGGCGGTGTCGAAGGACCACGAGCGGCGCTTGATCTCGACCTCCTGCCAGACGACACGCTGCGGCAGCGCGCCTCCGAGGACCTCGCCGGCCACGGCGAACAGCACCCGGTGCAGATCCGTCGAGAACACCGTGACGATGTCCTCCTCACGGCCGGACGCGCGGTCGACGAAGCGGATCAGCCCGTCGCGTACGACGACCCGGCCGCGGCCGACGGGGATCTGCCGGTCGGGGGCGCAGCGGCTGGTGGCCCCGGGCAGGGTCACCTCCCACAGATGTGGCACCACCGGCCAGTCGATCCGTGACCGCTGGTACGACTCGTTGCTCGCCGCCAGCAGGACCCGTCCGGGCGCCAGCAGGTCGTTCACCTGTCGCCGGGCCTCGGTGAGTGCGGTCTCGTCGAAGAAGGGCAGGACCACCGGCTGGAGCGCGGTCAGCACACCGGGGTGGACCTCGCCGATCACGATCCGGGCGGCGCCGGACCGTAGGGCGTCCGCGTCGCGGGCCGCCAGCAGCACGTCGGGGGAGACGACGCCGACGCCGAGCACGTCGGCGAACCGTTCGTGATCGGGGTGCGCGGCGGTGAGCGCCGCCTCGACGCGTGCCAAGCCGTCCTCGGTCAAGCGCAGTTCGTCGGCGGAGGCGTCCTTCGCCAGTTCGGCCCACACCGAGCGGAGCACGTCCCGGAGGGCGGTCACGACGGGTTCGTGCACGCGCTGCTGGTGGCCGCTGCCCCGCACCGCGCTCAGGAACAGCGGGAAGTCGACCTGGCCGTCCACGGCCGGCAGGGACGCCAGGGTGTCCGCGTACCGCGCGTGCAGGCGGGCGGCGGCGCATTCGGCGACCAGCCGGTAGATCCGCATCAGGGGGGTGAGCCGAAGGCGCAGTCGCGCGGCGAGCGGCGCTCCGATGGTGACGCCCAGATTGCGTTCGCAGTCCTCGTAGACCGGGAACCGCCCGACGTACATGCGGCCCCGGGCGCGGTCGGTATCGACGCCGACCGAAGCAAGAGTCCGACCCATCCCCTCGAGCAGAGCGCGGCGTTCCTCCTGCCCGGCTGCTTCGAAGTCCCGCCGCATGACGTCAAGTGCCTCGGCGGCCTGGTGTATCGGCCGCGTCTCGGGCACCGGGCCGGCGATGCGTACGACCTTGGAGATCTGTTCCATCGGCTGTGGCGCGCCCGGCGGGAGGGCGAACTCGGCCGACACCAGGCGCGCCACCGTCGCGCGGACCGCGTCGGTGGCGGCGTCGAGGGTCTTCGCGTCCAGATCGCCCTCGGCGGCGGCCGCCAGCAGCTCCGCGGTCTCCGCGCTCACCGCGATCTGCTTGCCCAGGGGGATGCGCACGGTGCGCCCCAGCGCGTCGCAACTGGGCAGGAGACGGTGGGGCAGTACGTGCCTGAGGTGTCCGCCCTCGTTGAGCACGGTGCAGAGTCGATCCACGACCCAGTGCTCGAAGAAGACCCGTCGCCGGTGCAGTGGGCCGAGGCTCTCGTCCAGTGGGTCCAGCCGCAGTGCGTCCGGCGACGCGAGGTCGAGCCGTCCCAGGGCCAGCGGGCCGAAGAAGCTGCAGGTGTCGTTCTTGGTGTGGAACCGCTGCAGATAGCTCCAGCCCAGCCGCAGCCGCTGGCGCTGCCGTGAGTTCAGCGGCCGCTCCGGGTCCTTGCCCAAGGTGGCCAGCCGGTCCAGGGCGTCGGGGTTGGACAGCAGCAGCGCCTCGGTGGCGCGGGGTCCGGCGAGCAGGGCGGCCAGGTCGGTCCGGGCCCGTACGACGTGCTGCCGGAACATCGCCTCGTCGTCGGCGGTGGGCGTGGGGAGCGTGATCTGCGTCGGCAGGGCGAGCCGGGTGAGGTCGCCGAAGGGGAAACCGGTCGAGCGCAGCCAGAAGAACTCAAACACGGGCGTGAGTCCTGTCCTCAGGCGCGTCCACGAGCCCCTTGGCCGCGAGCCGGCCGAGCAGTTCGCGGTCGCGTCGCGCGTCGCGGGGATGTCCGTCCCTCTCCAGTGCCGTCGACAGATCCGCCGCGCTGAGCGGCCCCTCGTGCAGGATGTGCAGGACGCGGGCGGCTCGTGCCGGCAACGCGACGATGTGTCGGTCCGCGGTGAGGGAGGGCAGGTGGACGGCGTAGATCCGCGGCGTGCGCGGCGGCGCGATGCGGCCGACGGCCCCGGGGTCGCGCAGCCACTGCGACAGGTCGACGTCACTTCGGTGGATCGCGCACCAGGGACGGGCCCGCCACAACGGGTCGGCCGTGACCGCCGACCGGGGCGGGCCGGCGTCGGCTCCGGCCGGGGAGCCGGCCGGCGGTGTCCTCACGTCGTCCGGGGAGCCGCCGGTCGGTGTCGTCGCGTCGGCGGCGGCCGTCACGAGGTCGATCGCCGTTCGTTCCAGCGCGATGAGTTCGCGCAGCCCGTCGATGGCCATCGCGGTGTCGTCGGCCTCGACGTGGGCCAGGATCTGCCGGCCGAAGGTGTAGACGAACGGTCCGAAGTCCGACCAGGCGTGCGCGTCGAAGAACGCCGTCGCGACGGCACGCAGATCCGCCCCGCTCGCCAGGAGCGCCCGGTGGGTCAACGGGGAGGCCGTCTCCAGGGCATTGAAGAACGAACTCACCATGCGGAAGCGGTAGCTCTCCACGAACATCCGCACACCGGCCTGACCGGCGGCGTACTCGCGCGCCACCGCGACCTCGTCCGGGCTGAGCCGCAACGCCCCGGCTCTCTCCTCCAGCAGGCCGTCGGCCATCGCCTGCCGCACCGGCGCTTCGCACAGGATGCGCCGCCAGACCTGCCAGACCATCGCCGCGTCCATCACACGACCTCGGCGGGGCGCATGGCGGCCTGCCAGATGCTCCGGGCCCGTGCGAGATCGTCGACGATCATCCGCACATCGGACTCGCCGCCCAGCACACGGGTCCCCTCGTGGTGGCAGCGCCCTTGGTACTCCAGCGTGACCGCGGCCGGCGACGACCGCTCCAGCAGCCACTGGAGCATCTCCCACACCGGCTCCGGCACCGGACTGTCGTGCCAGTCGTGGTAGAAGCCGTCGCGCCAGCTACCCCCGGCCAGATGGACTGCGAGCACCTTGTCCAGCGGCAGCGCGTCCAGGTACGCCTCGGTCCGATAACCGGGCAGATTCAGCGAGTTGGCGTAGATGTTGTGCAGGTCGAGGTGCAGATAGGTGCCCGCTTCCTCGGCCACGGCGGCCATGAAGTCGGCCTCGCGCATGTCCGCGCCCGGTGTCGGGACGTAGTACGTCGCGTTCTCGTGCGCCAGCGGGACCCCGTACAGGTCCTGCAGCCGCCGCGCCCGGTCCGCGACGCGGACGACCTCGGCTCGGGAGAACTGCAGCGGGCTGCTCCAGATGTCCAGCCACGAGTTGTCACCGTAGAAGCAGTGGTCGGCAACCCACGGGCTGCCGATCGCTTGGGTCATCGGTACGTGCCGGCGGGCGGCGGGCGTCTGCTCCAGCGGGAGGAACCCGAAGTCGCAGCCGTAGTTCGAGTGGGCCAGCAGAGGGCGTCGCTGTTTCAGTTCCAGGAGTTTTTCGAGCGCCCCCGGCAGGAAGACGTAGGGGCTGTCGAGTGGGCCCATGACGGGGTCGAGCAGCACCTCGAAAAGATCGACGTCCAAACTCTCGAACGGGAACCAGTCGAGTATCTCAGGGTTGTACTGGATTCCGATGCCGATGCTCTGCGGACGATCCATGGCCGTCATTCGCCCCCCGATGCGCTAGAAACACTGAAGAATTGACCCGGCAGTCCAGGCGGCTAACCGAAGACCTTGCTCTCGATGACCTCGATGTCATCCAGGGTGAATTCCTCGAAATCATCCTCGGATTCACCGGTCGCGTCGGAAAACGCGTCGGCGGAAGGCTCGGTCGAGCTCTCCTGGTCCGTGCTCTCGTGGTCGGGGGTCACAGGGATCTCCTTCTGCGATCAGGAATTCTTTGCGTCCAGACAGTACAGGGCGAGCTTCTCGCTGTGTAGACCCGAATTCTCCATCGAGCCCAGGGGCTCGCCCCACCCGGTGGAACCCGAAAGAATGATACGGCAGGGAGCAGCGGAATGCGCATATGTGTTGCATAAGGCCCGCACACCAGCCGTACTCAGAGAAAGCTGCGTTCCTTGACACATTCCTTCCGCCGCTGAAGCATCCAGTGGCGGCGGCTGAACGGGCTGCCCGTTCCGGCGTGATGGAAGGGACGACGTATGGGCCAGTCGAGTGTGCCGACCGAGGAACGCTTGACGCCTCTCAGAACGGCCCCCGCCTCTCTCACCCAGGAACAGCTCTTCCCGCTGGTCTCCCGATTGCCGGAGATCAACCGCACCTACACCACCTATCAGGCGTACCGGCTGCGTGGCGCTGTCGACGTCGATGCGCTGGGCCGCGCGTTCGATCAGGTCGTCGCCCGGCACGAGGCGCTGCGCACACGCCTGCGGCGCACGTCCGAAGGGCTGCGTCAGGAGATCGTCGCCGACCGCGGCGCAACGCTGCGTTCGGTGGATCTGCGCGCTGTCCCGCCGTCCGAGGCCCCGGACGCTCTCGCCCGGAGTCTCCTCGCGGAGTCGGAGGCGCTCTTCCGGATCACCGACGAGCCGCTCTCGCGTTTCACGCTCTTCCGGACAGCCGACGACGATCAGGTCGTGCTGGCCGTGGTGCATCATCTGGTGTTCGACGGCTGGTCGTTCGGCGTGCTGTGGCGTGAGGTCGGCGAGCTCTACCGCGCCGACCTCACCGGCGAACCACCCGCTCTGGAACCGGTCAAGAAGCAGTTCGCCGACTTCGTCACCGAGCAGCGCGGCTGGCTGGAGCAGGGCGGAGCCGAACGGCAGATCGCCTACTGGCTCGCCGAGTTGGACGGCTGCACCGGCGGAGCGACGCTCCCGTACGACGGAGTCGCGGCGTCGGCGTCCCCGCGCGCGGGCGCGCGCCTGCCGGTGGCGCTGTCCGCCGAGCTGAGCGCCCGCGTGGCGACGACCGCGCGGCGGGAACGCGTGACGCCGGCCGCGATCACCCTGCTGGCCCTCCAGCTCGCGGTCGGCCGGGCCGCCGCCGCCGACGATGTGGTGCTGGGCATCCCGATGGGGAACAGGACCGGGACGGACGACTTCGACGCGATGGGGTTCTTCGTCAACGCCCATGCCGTGCGGATCCGGCTGAACGACGGGCGGACCGAACGCGAGCTCGTACGCGGTGCCGCACGCAAGCTGCTGGAAGCGATGGTCAACCAGCGGGTGCCGCTGCCGGCCGTCGTCGCGGCCTCCCGGGCGAACGGGAGGCCGGGACTGCCGTCGGCGCTGTTCCGGGTGATGTTCACCTACCACAACGAACCGAATCCGCCCCTGGACCTCAGCGGTGTCCGCTCCGAGTGGTGGAACGTCGAGGACCGCACCCGACGGGCCGATCTGACGCTGCACATCGGGTTCCAGGAGGACCGGCTCGCCGGAGAGTTCGAGTACAGCACCCAGTTGTACCGCCCGCAGACCGTCGCGCGGTTCGGGCAGACGTACACGGCCACGGTCCGGGAGATCCTCGATGGCCTCGACGCCCCCCGGGCCGCCGCGGTCCAGCACTGACGTTCGACACCGAGCCCGGAGATCCAGGAAGTGGTGGCTGTGGACATCTACTGTGTACTGCCCGAGGCCGTCGGGGAATTCGAGGATTTCCGCGACAGCTACCGAAAGCGCCTGACGGACATGGCCCGCACCGCCGAGGGGGCGAGGTGGACAGGCGGTCTGATCCCGACGTTCCTGCACGAGGTCGACCCCTTCATGGTCGCGTCGTACTTGGGATCCGCCACCGAGGGATTCATCCCGCTCATCGCCGTCCAGCCGGCCTGCACCCCGCCGCACGCCGCCGCCTCGTGCGCCGCCGCGTACGCGATGATGTACGACCGCCCGGTGTACTTCAATCTGGTCGCCGGTGCGCGGGACGACGAGATGCGCAGGATCGGGGACGACCTGACGCACGACGAGCGCTACGACCGGCTGCATGAGTACGGGCGGGTGCTGCGGGGACTGCTGGCGGGCGAGAAGGTCACCCATCACGGGACCTACTACACCTACGACAAGTTCGCCCTGGCCCCCCGGCCCGAAGTGCTGGAGCAGTGCAAGATCTTCGTCGCGGGCTCCTCGACCGCGGGACGGCAGGCCGCCCAGAGCATCGCCGATGTCGTGGTCACCCACCCCAAGCCTTTCGCGGACTGGCGGGAGAACGTACTGCTCCCGTTGCTCGCCGGCGGATACGAGGGCGAGATCGGGATCCGTATCGGGGTGATCTGCCGCGAGAGCCGTGACGAGGCGTGGGAGATCGCCCACCGGCGTTTTCCCGAGACCTGGATCGCGCAGCAGGAGACCCTGCTCAAAACCCGCTCCCAGAGCGTGTGGTCGCGGGATCTGGCGCGGATGGCGATCTCTCGGGAGACCGGGCTGCCCACGGAGCCCGACAGCTCCGGGACCTACTGGCTCGGCGCCTTTCGCAGCGGCCGGGCCAGCGCGCCGTTCCTCGTCGGCAGTCACGACGAAGTCGCCGACGCACTGGGGGAGTTCCTGGCCGCCGGAGTGACGCACGTGGTGCTCGCCGCCGCCGAACTCGACGACTTCGGTCCGATCACCCACGCCGTGCGCCTGGCACAGCGGTCGGGTCAGATGTGAAGCAGTTCCACATCGAGCAGCGACCACGAGTGCGGCCCGATGGCCGCCGCCAGGACAGGGCTCCCGACGCCGATCGCCCCGTCGTCGGCACGCTGGCGCAGAGTGACCAGAAGGTCGCTGGAGCAGTGGCCGAGATCCGCGAGGTCGCCCAGCAGCAGGCTGCCGGCCGGCAGGCCCATCGCCGCGGTGAGGAAGCGCTGCGCGGAGATCCGGTAGTTGCCGAAGACCGTGTGCTGGAAATCCTCGGGACGGCGGCCCGTCCCGCCCAGCAGGTCGGCGACGCAGGCCGCGGCGAGTTCGGCCTTGGCCAGCATCGCCTGTTCGGGCGGCACAGCACGGAAGTCCGTCCGGGTGGTGATCGAGGCGACCGAGAACCGTGCGCCGGCCGTCCGCTGCTCCTGGCGCGTCACCAGGCACGCGGCGGCGCCGTCACTGAACACCGACATGCCGTTGCGCATCACGCGCTCGCCCGGCAGGGCCCGGTCGGCGGTGACCAGCATGATCCGCGAATGCCGCCCGGACTCGAGCGCGTCGGCCGCGGCCTGCAGCGCCGGCCCCAGATTGCCGCAGTCATGACCGGACACGGCGAGATACGCGAGGGACGGCAGTCCGAGGCGGAGGGAGATCCCGGCCACGGAGGCGGGCACCCGTGCGTCGTCCTCGCTCGCATAGATCAGCAGATCGGGCGCCCCGCCCGCGGCCAGGAAGCAGCGCTCGGCCGCCGAGGCCGCCAGCTCGCCGATCTCGTGCTCGCTCTTCCGGTAGTGGACGAGTCCGTGCACCGGGAGGGAGAGGTCGACAGGCATCTCCTCATCCAATTGGGACAGCTTTTCCGGAGCGCCGTGCACGAATTCTATGGCGGAAAGATTCAAGGGTTCCATCTGTCTCGCTCCCAGGGAAAATATTGAAGTCCGGGGATGGGTGACCCGAAAGCTAGCACAGACTCTTCTTGTCCGGAAGGCCGTGGAAATCAAGCCGAGAAAGAGGAACGACGTGTCGAAAGAACTGGATATCATTGTGCTGGAGCAGGCAGTCACCGAGATGTGGTGCGATGTCCTCGACCTGTCCGCCGCCGACCCTGGCGAGGATTTCGTCGAGAGCGGTGGCGATTCGGTGCAGCTCCTGCGATTCATAGCCCAGGTGCAGAGTGCGTTCGGGGTGGAGCTCGCGCTCGTGGATTTCCTGAAGGAACCCACCATCAAGGCTGTTGTCTCGGAAATATCTTCGCAATCCCGACCCCACGGCGGAATGGGGCCAGGATGAACCCTCCCGCGGACCCGGAGCGGACTCCGGACGGCAGATACGTGGTCGTCGACCACCGCCGATGGCGTGCGACGGATTCGGAGATCCCCCGAGGACGTCGCCTCCCGCCTACGGCATCGTCTGATGGCGGCGCGCCGCGGGGTGGCTGCCGCACGCCGCGCCGCCGACGCGAAGGCTGAGGGCCGGGCGCGGAAACGCGTGAACACCGGGAAGGCGGCGCTCGGTGAGCGGGGTGATCCCTGGTGGGAGCAGTCTGCCGAGGTTCGCCGTCCGCGCTGGGAGAGGGGGCTCCACGAGCTCGACCAGACTGAGCGGGAGGAGGGCGGGCGCGCACCGTGAGGCGGGTCGTCTCCTTGGGCGTGGTACGAGGCTCCGGCCCGTGGCGCACGGAGTGATCAGGTCCCCGGACCCCTGCCGATTCGAAGCGGACCGCTGTGCCCTCCGGTACGGGACCGCTGGGGGGCGAGGTCCGACCTACCTCGCGCGGGAGTTCGCCGAGAAGCGCCGGCCGGTGCGCGCAGGGACGGGCCCCAGCGGGTCGGTCCGTCCCGGAGGAGCCCGGGCGCCCGGCCGGCGATGCCGCCCCGAGCGGTATGACCTCAGCCCCCGGGGAAGGAGACTCACGTTCCCCACCCCGGGCGAGAGGAGTCCACCGATGGCAGCCGAGGACATAGGGCACGCCGAGGACGCGTGGTGGCGGTCCGCGGTGGTCTACCAGGTCTATCCGCGCAGCTTCGCCGACTCCGACGGTGACGGCGTCGGCGACCTGGACGGCCTCACCGGACGCCTGGGCCATCTGTCCGGGCTCGGCGTCGACGTGCTTTGGCTGTCGCCCGTCAACCCGTCCCCGCAGGCCGACAACGGGTACGACATCAGCGACTACCAGGACATCGACCCCGTCTTCGGTGACCTGGCGGCCTTCGACCGGCTGGTGGGCGCCGTGCACGAGCGCGGGATGAAACTCGTCATGGACCTGGTCGTCAACCACACCTCCGACGAGCATCCGTGGTTCCAGGAGTCACGTGACCCGGCGAGCCCGAAGCGCGACTGGTACTGGTGGCGTCCGCCACGTGAGGGACGCGAACCCAACAACTGGGGCTCCTTCTTCTCCGGTGCGGCCTGGGAGCTGGACGCGGCGAGCGACGCGTACTACCTCCATCTCTTCTCGCCGAAGCAGCCCGACCTCAACTGGGAGAACCCCCACATGCGTCGGGCCGTGTACGCGATGATGCGCTGGTGGCTGGACCGGGGCGTGGACGGCTTCCGGATGGACGTCGTCAACCTCATCTCCAAGGACCCCGCCCTCCCCGACGGCGAGGTGCACGAACAGGGGCCGTACGGTGACGGCTCGCCCTACTTCGTCTGCGGACCCCGCATACACGACTACCTCCAGGAGATGCACCGCGAGGTGATCGCCCGGTACCCGGGCCGGCTGCTGACCGTCGGGGAGATGCCCGGGGTGACGGTCGAGCAGGCCCGCCTGTTCACCGACCCGGCGCGTGCCGAGCTCGACATGGTCTTCCAGTTCGAGCACGTAGGGCTCGACCACGGGCGGGGCAAGTTCGATCCCCGCCCGCTGCGGCTCACCGACCTCAAGGCCTCGCTCGGCCGCTGGCAGTCCGGCCTCGCCGACGTCGGGTGGAACAGCCTGTACTGGAACAACCACGACCAGCCCCGGGTGGTCTCCCGGTTCGGTGACGACGGACCGAGCCACCGGACCCGGTCCGCGACGATGCTCGCGACCGTGCTCCACCTGCACCGGGGCACGCCGTACGTCTATCAGGGCGAGGAACTCGGCATGGCCAACGCGCCTCTGCGCACCATCGAGGACTTCAGGGACATCGAGTCCCTGAACCACTACACGGAGGCGCTGCGCGCGGGGGCGCAACCCGAGGACGTCCTGCCGGGACTACGGGCGATGGGCCGCGACAACGCCCGTACACCCATGCAGTGGGACGCGTCCCCGCACGCGGGGTTCACCACAGGCACCCCGTGGATCCCCGTCAACCCGGACCACGCCGAGGTCAACGCCGAAGCGGCCCTCGCGGACCCCGGCTCCGTCTACCACCACTACCGCCGGCTGATCACCCTCCGGCACCAGGAACCGGCCATCGTGCACGGCGACTTCAAGATGCTGCTGCCTGACGACGAGCGGATCTACGCGTTCACACGCCGGCACGGCCGCACAGTGCTCCTGGTCGTCGGGAATTTCACCGGCGACACAGCCTCCGCCGTCATGCCCGCCGGATGGGACGGCGCCGAACTCGTCATGGGCAACGGCCCTTCGGCCCCCGCGCGGCCCGGCCGCCTCGTGCTCGCCCCGTGGGAGGCGAGGGTGCACCTGCGCACCGACTGAGCCGAGCGGGCGCGACGGCGACCGGTGATCCCTCCGGTACCGGGTACGCGGACCCCATGACCGTCTACGGATTCCACGCCTCCCACGAACAAGTACCTCCCGCCGACCTGTTGGCAGCCGTCGTACGCGCGGAAGGCGCGGGCTTCACCGCCGCGATGTGCTCGGATCACTTCTCGCCCTGGAGCGTCCGGCAGGGTGAGTCCGGCTTCGCCTGGTCCTGGCTCGGCGCGGCGCTCCAGGCCACCGACCGGATCCCCTTCGGAGTGGTGAACGCCCCGGGCCAGCGCTACCATCCGGCGATCGTCGCGCAGGCGATCGGCAGCCTCGCCGCGATGTACCCGGGCCGCTTCTGGGCGGCGCTGGGAAGCGGTGAGGCGTCCAACGAGCACATAACCGGCGACCGTTGGCCACGCAAGGACGTCCGGAACGCGCGGCTGCGCGAGTGCGTCGACATCATCCGGGCGCTGCTGCGCGGCGAGGAGGTGAGCCACGACGGGCTGGTGACCGTGGACCGGGCCCGGCTGTGGACGCGCCCGGAGACGGTGCCGCCGTTGTTGGGAGCCGCGTGCAGCGAGGCGACCGCGCGGTGGTGCGCGGAGTGGGCGGACGGCCTGATCACGGTCAACGCGCCGCGCGAGACGCTGCGCCGGATCGTGGACGCCTACCGTTCGGCGGGTGGCGCCGGCCGGCTGCACCTCCAGGTGCACCTCAGTTGGGCCCCCGACCTGGGGACCGCCCAGGAACTCGCCCACGACCAGTGGCGCACCAATGTGCACGGGCCGCCGGCGAGCTGGGACCTGGACTCGGCCGAGCTGTTCGACAACGTCAGCGAGCACGTCCCACCGGACCGGGTCGCGGAGTCCGTCAACATCTCCGACGACCTCGGCCGGCACGCGGCCTGGCTCCAGGAGTACGCCGACCTGGGCTTCGACGCCGTCATGCTGCACCACGTCGGCAAGGAGCAGAGCGCCTTCATCGACGCGTTCGGTGCGAAGGTGCTGCCGCAGCTCAACGTCACCCGTCCCCCGGCCGCCGTCGCGGAGGGTGTCCGATGAGGATGACCCGTACCTCCGACCTGTGGTGGAAGAACGCGGTCGTCTACTGCCTGGACGTGGAGACGTACCAGGACTCCGACGGCGACGGCATCGGAGACTTCGCGGGCCTGACCCAGCGCATCGACCACCTGGTGCGCCTCGGTGTCACCTGCGTGTGGCTGATGCCGTTCTATCCGACACGGGAACGCGACGACGGCTACGACATCACCGACTTCTACGCCGTCGATCCCCGGCTCGGCACGCTGGGCGACTTCACCGAGTTCGTGCGCACCGCCCGCGACCGGGGCATCCGGGTCATCGCCGACCTGGTCGTCAACCACACCTCCGACCACCACCCGTGGTTCCAGGACGCCCGCTCCAGCCGCACGTCGAAGTACCGCGACTGGTACGTCTGGTGCGACAGCCCGCCGGAGGACGGCCCCGACGGTGTGGTCTTCCCCGACGTCGAGAAGAGCGTGTGGGAGTACGACGAGACCACCGAGCAGTACTACCTGCACCGGTTCTACAAGCAGCAGCCCGACCTCAACGTCGCCAACCCGGCGGTCCGTGACGAGATAGCGCGCATCATGGGCTTCTGGACGCAGCTCGGACTGTCGGGATTCCGGGTCGACGCGGTGCCGTTCCTGCTGGAGACCGACGGCCAGGAGGACGCGGACCGGCTGCCCGACCCGCACGAGTACCTCGCCGACCTGCGGGCCTTCCTCGGACGTCGCAGCGGTGACGCGGTGCTGCTGGGCGAGGTGAACCTGCCCTACCCGGACACCGCGAAGTTCTTCGGCGACTCGGAGTCCTCCCGCGGTGACGAGCTGACCATGTGCTTCGACTTCATCGGTATGCAGCGGATGTACCTGTCGATGGCGCGGGGCGAGGCGGCCCCTCTGGCGGCGGCTCTCCGGGAGCGCCCCGCGGCGCCCCGCGACGCGCACTGGGCGACGTTCGTCCGCAACCACGACGAGCTCACCCTCGACAAACTCGACGACGACGAGCGCGCCGAGGTGTTCGCCGCCTTCGGCCCCGACAAGGACATGCAGCTCTACGACCGGGGCCTGCGCCGCCGCCTGCCGCCGATGGTCCACGGCGACCGGCGGCGCGTGGAACTGGCGTACAGCCTGCTCTTCTCCCTGCCCGGCACACCGGTGCTGTTCTACGGCGAGGAGATAGGCATGGGCGAGAACCTCGCGGCCGAGGGCCGGCAGGCCGTCCGCACCCCGATGCAGTGGACACCCGACAAGGGTGGCGGTTTCACCGCGGGGGAGGGAGTGGAGCTGCCCAATCCCGTCGTGACGGGTGCCTTCGGCCCGACGAAGGTCAACGCGCACGACCAGGCGCACGACCCGGCTTCTCCGCTGGGTCGGATGCGGACGCTGATCGAGCGCTACCGGGAGACCCCCGAGTTGGCCTGGGGCGACTACCGGGTCATGGCCGCGGACGATCCGGGCGTGCTGGTCCACCTCAGTTCGCTGGAGGACGGCGCGGTGCTCGTGCTGCACAATTTCTCCGAGCGGTCCGTCACCGCCTCCGTCGAGGTCCCGGGACTGAGGGGCGGCCGACTGCTCACCGATGTCTTCACCGGTGACACCCTCAAGTCGGCGGCCGCCGGCCTCGTCGAGGTCGCGCTGGACCCGTACGGCTACCGGTGGCTGAGGGTCAACACCCCCCTCGACGACCCGGATCGGACGACAGCGGTGTGATCCGACGCGCGCGAGGTGTCCGGCCGCACGGAGTGGGCCGGACACCTCGCACGCTGGTCGTCCCGCCGGCTAAGGCGCGTCCACCAGAGTGCGGCCGTCGGCGGGAACGAGCGAGGCGAGGCCGCCGGCGTAGGCGGACTGGACGCGGGATCGTTCAGTCGCGTTCGGGACCGCGTTCGTGCAACTGGTGCCCGCGGTCGACCCTGACATCAGTTGGGAGCACGGGCCGGGCTTGGTGTCGGGCAGGCCCAGGCTGTGCCCCAACTCGTGGGCGGCGATGCGGGTCTTGTCATAGCCCTGGGACACCGCCTGGCTGCCGAGTTCGACACGCACCTGGCCACCCGGGCGCACCGGTCCGAGTGTCGCCTGCGGCCAGCCACTGGTGGCGACGATCTGGATCTCGGCCCGGGTGCCGGGTGCGGCTTCGACGAGCCTGACGTTGCTGACGTTCCGGTTCCACGAGGCGACTCCGGCGGCGATCGCCGCTTCCCAGCCGCCTGCGCGGCTGTCGTCGTAGCGGAGTGTCACTACGGCAGCCACGCTTGTCGCTGCGGTCGACTCCGGTGCGGGCGCGGGTGCGGCGTGGGCTGCTGTCGCTGTGGCCAGGGCGACCGCGAAGGCGGCGCCGGCCGCCTTCAGCCATGAGGACTGCGGCATTGCTGTCCCTTCACTCGTGGGGGACTCGGCTCGCTTCGAACCGAGAGCGGGGAGGGGCCGCGACCGGCGGAGTGGCCGGTCGCAGGTTCTCCGAGGGCCTCAGAACTATGCCCATCGCTCCGTGCTTATCATGCCCCTGTCATCAAGGGAGGCTGGAAAGGAGCGGTGCGGGCCGCGTCCGAGGTCCGGGGCGGGCAGCCTGCGCCGCGTGAGGCGGTGCTCCTGACGCTCTGGGTGATACGACGTTCCCCTGCGCGGGGGGTTCTTCAGTGCAGGCGCGGACAGGTCGTTCCGTAGGCCGGAATGTGCCGTTCTTTACTGATCATTCAGAATGAGTTCAGTGAGGGGCTTGGCTGTGGGGTGGGGCCGCGGCAGACATCCGCGGATGTCGGCTGATCTTGTGCCTGATGACCTGTGGGAGCGCGTGGCTCCGTTGCTCCCGCCCCATCCGCCGCGTCGTCGCCGCTATCCGTGCCGGTTGCCGGTGGACGACCGGGCCGCCCTTCGCGGGATCGTCCATGTGCTGCGCCAAGGGGTGAGCTGGGCCGATGTGCCGGCCGAACGCATCGGCTGCGGCGGGGTGACGGCTTGGCGACGGCCGCGGGACTGGACCGAGGCCGGAGTCTGGCCACGTCCGCACCGGAGCCTCCTGGGCGAACCGCGCAAGGCAGGACTGCTGGACATGGACGACACGGCGATCGACGGCTCACACGTCCGCGCGCTCGAAGGGGGGCTCACACCGGCCCTTCGCCGGTCCACCGGACTCGCCCGGGCGGCAAGCACCATCTGGTCACCGACCGGCACGGAACACCGCCGGCTGACTCCTTGACCAGCGGTAATCGCCATGACATCACCCAGCTCATGCCCCTGCTCGACGCGATACCGCAGATCCGGGGGACTCGTGGGCGGCGTCGCCGACGGCCGAAGCGCGTGTTCGCCGACCGCGGCTACGACTACGACAAGTACCGCCGCCTTCTCCGAGATCGAGCCTCACACCGAAGATCGCCCGCAAAGGCACCGTCCACGGTTCCGGCCTGGGGAAGACCCACTGGGTCGTCGAGCGGACCTTCGCCTGGCTCCACCCGTTCAAACGACTGCGGACCCGCTACGAGACACGTGCCGACCTCCACCTCGTCCTGCTCCAGACCGTTTGCAGCATCATCTGCTTGAGACGACTGCGAACCTCATTCTGATCAGTGGGACCGTTCGTTGATACCTGGAACCGGTCGGCTGCCGCCGTCGGACCGGGGCAGCGCGGTCGAGGCGAGGAAGTCGTCGAGCATGGTGATCTGTACGTCCTTGGGGAATCGGCCGGGGTCGAAGAGGGCCTGGACGACGAGTCCGTGGGTGAAGGCGACGGCGGTGGCGGCGAGTTGTCCCGGGTCGGCGCCTGCGGGGAGCTGGCCAAGGTCGCGTGCGGCTTCGAGGTGCGGGCGGATCGTCGAGCGCAGCCGGGTGTAGCGGTCGGCCTGTTCCGTGGTCAGCCCGTCGTCGGCGAGGGAGAGGTCCCAGGAGCTGACCCAGATGCGGTTGCGGGCGGTGTCGACCGGGGTCAGCGGCAGGATGTCCAGGAGCATGGCGCGCACGGTGGCGAGGCCCGCGGCGGGACGCGCGCGGCGGGGCCTCTCCGCGGTGCGCTTCTCCAGCAGGTCCAAGGCGTGCGTGATCAGGGCCCGTTTGGTCGGGAAGTAGTGCGTGAGCATCCCCGTCGAGACCCCCATCGCAGCGGCGACGGTACGCAGGGTCAGCCCGCCGAACCCCTTGTCGGCGAGTACGTGCCACACCGCCTCGGACACATCCTCGCGGCGGGCTTCACGGTCTCCGGGTGCGGGCGACATGCTGCTAGCTTACGTACCGAACGCTTGTTATGCATCCAGAGAGCGAGGCTCCCATGTTCACCCTGCCGCTCGGCGACCATGCCCGACTTCGTCCCCTGGAGCCCTGGCAGGCACGGGAGTTCCTCGCCCATATCGACCGCGCCCGGGTCTCCGTGGACCCGTGGATACCTTGGGCGACGTTCAGCGCCGACCTCGACTCGGCCACGGCTTCCCTCCAGCGCTACGCCGACCGTCTGGCCGAGGACACCGGCCGGATCTACGGGATCTGGCTGGACGGCACGCTGGTCGGCGGCGTCATGTTCACCCGCTTCGACAGCGCCTCCGGGGTGTGCGAGATCGGCTGCTGGCTGGAGCTGGCCGGGGAGGGGCGGGGCCTGGTGACCCGGGCCTGCCGGGTGTTGATCGACTGGGCCTTCCAGGAACGCGGGATGAGCCGCGTCGAATGGTGGGTCGCGGCGGGCAACACCCGCAGCGTCGCCGTCGCGCGCCGGCTGGGCATGACCCGCGACGGCGTGCTGCGGCAGCGTTCTTCGTATCGAGGTGTGCGGCACGACAGTGAAGTCTGGTCGGTCCTTTCCGAAGAATGGCCCTCTCTCGGGGAAGTGTCCGGGTCCCGCGTCCAGGCCGAGCTCGATCGGCTGATGCGCGTGTTCGTCGGCGCCTTCACCAACACCGACGACAGCCAGCCGGACCTCGGGGCCATCCGCGACGTCTTCATTCCGCAGGGCAGGATCATCGCGAACGTCGGGGACGAGCCCGTGGTCTACGACCTCGAGGCGTTCATCGAGCCTCGGCAGAAGATGCTCACAGATGGGACGCTGACGGAGTTCCGCGAATGGGAGGTCGCTGAGCGGACCGAGATCTTCGGATCGATCGCGCACCGGTTCAGCGAATACCGCAAGTCCGGCTTCCATCACGGCGAGTGGTTCGAGGGCTCCGGCCACAAGACCACCCAATTCGTCCGGACCCCGTCAGGGTGGAGGATGTCCTCACTGGCCTGGGACGACGCGCCCGCCACCGTCACCGGATGACCGTGCGGATCAGGGTGGGACCGATAGCCCGGGCTTCTGCGGAGCTTCCACGTCAGGCTTCATCTTTCGCCTCGGGACGGTTGGGAGGAGCAGGAGGGTTCTGAGCCCGATGCCTCCAGTGCCGCGTTTCCCCGTCCGAGCTGTTCGCGCAGTACGGCACGTCCCGTTCTCTCGGCCCCGCGGCCCCGCGTCATCGCCACCCCTCGCCCCACCCCGCGAGTCGCCGGTGGCGGTGGGGTACGGGGGAGCCGTCTCGAGGGTCGACGCCGCCGCGTCGGCGGCCGGCGTCGAGGTGCAACACGCGACCTTCGGCATCCGCCTGAACCTTCTCGGTCTGTCACCCGGCCGGCGCACTCACGACCTGGACACCCTTGACCTCGGCGACCGCCGCTCGTCACGGCAGGCGGCCAGGATCCGCTCGCGGGTGTCCCGTCCGGCGGCGAGGTCGGCGACGGCCTGGCACGGCCAGTTTTCGGTGGCGATCACGCGGCGCTCGTGCTGGTCTCGCGGCGAGGCCGGCTGTGCCGACCGGCATCCAGCGTTCCGAGGCCGCTTCGGCGGCCATTCTCCGTCTAGGCTGACGGCACTCAGGCGGGACTGACGCATCGTCAGTCGCGCGGAATCATATCGCACGCGCGTTGCACAAGGCGCTGAAAGGCAGCGGTGATCAGTGAAAGGTGGTGAGGGTAGATAGACCCTGGTCAGCCGGCATGTCGTGGCGTCGTGCCCCTCGCCCCCAAGGGGCACGACACCCCACCCGTCAGATGTCGCGGAAGATCTCGATCTGCGCGCCGACCGAGTTCAGCCGCTCCGCCAACTCCTCGTAACCGCGGTTGATCACATAGACGTTGCGCAGTACGGAGGTGCCTTCCGCCGCCATCATCGCCAACAGCACCACCACGGCGGGCCGCAGGGCGGGCGGGCACATCATCTCGGCGGCGCGCCAGCGGGTCGGGCCCTCGACCAGGACCCGGTGGGGGTCGAGGAGTTGGAGGCGGCCGCCGAGGCGGTTGAGGTCGGTGAGGTAGATCGCGCGGTTGTCGTAGACCCAGTCGTGGATCAGGGTCTGGCCGTGCGCCGAGGCCGCGATGGCCGCGAAGAAGGGGACGTTGTCGATGTTGAGGCCGGGGAACGGCATCGGGTGGATCTTGTCGATCGGCGCCTCCAGTTTGGAGGGGCGCACGGTCAGGTCCACCAGCCGGGTGCGGGCGTTGTCGGCGACGTACTCCGCGGTGCGGTCGCAGTCGAGGCCCATCTCCTCCAGGACCGCGAGTTCGATCTCCAGGAACTCGATCGGGACCCGGCGGATGGTCAGTTCGGACTCCGTCACCACGGCGGCGGCCAGCAGGCTCATCGCCTCGACCGGGTCCTCGGAGGGGGAGTAGTCCACGTCCACGTCGATCCGCGGGACGCCGTGCACGGTGAGCGTGGTCGTGCCGATGCCGTCGACCCGTACGCCCAGCGCCTCCAGGAAGAAGCAGAGGTCCTGGACCATGTAGTTGGAGGAGGCGTTGCGGATGACCGTCGTCCCGTCGTGGCGGGCGGCGGCCAGCAGGGCGTTCTCGGTCACGGTGTCGCCGCGCTCGGTCAGCACGATGGGCCGGCCGGGGGAGACCGAGCGGTCGACCTGCGCGTGGTACAGCCCCTCGGTGGCGGCGATCTCCAGGCCGAACCGGCGCAGCGCGATCATGTGCGGCTCGATCGTGCGGGTGCCCAGGTCGCAGCCGCCCGCGTACGGCAGGGTGAACTGCTCCATCCGGTGCAGCAGCGGGCCCAGGAACATGATGATCGAGCGGGTGCGGCGCGCGGCGTCGGCGTCGATCGCCTCCATGTCCAGGTGCGCGGGCGGCACGATCTCCAGGTCCACGCCGTCGTTGACCCAGCGGGTGCGCACCCCGATGGAGTTCAGCACCTCCAGGAGCCGGAAGACCTCCTCGATCCGGGCGACCCGGCGCAGGACCGTGCGGCCCTTGTTGAGGAGCGAGGCGCACAGCAGCGCGACGCAGGCGTTCTTGCTGGTCTTGACGTCGATGGCCCCGGAGAGCCGGCGGCCGCCGACGACCCGCAGGTGCATGGGCCCGGCGTAACCGAGCGACACGATCTCGCTGTCGAGGGCCTCACCGATACGGGCGATCATCTCAAGGCTGATGTTCTGATTACCGCGCTCGATGCGGTTGACGGCGCTCTGGCTGGTGGCGAGCGCCTCGGCCAGTTGCGTCTGGGTCCAGCCCCGGTGCTGACGGGCGTCACGGATGAGCTTGCCGATGCGTACGAGGTAGTCGTCTGACATGTCGGCAGGTTATCTCAGATATGAGATGAGAATGGTGTGGGGGTGTGCCGTTCGAGTGACGGGAGTGCAACGGTCGCCGTACGCCCCGGTTCCCGCGCCCCGTGCTCCTGCGGCCGCCGACCGGGTCGCCGGAAGGCGCCCGCGCTGCCATCCTCCCCCGGACGGGGGTGCGGGGCGCGGGAGGCGCGGCCGTCCGGGGCCGGCGGCCCCGTACGGCCGCACAGGCGTCGACGGGACCGCGCCCGCCGGGCGCGGCGTCGAGGGCGACGCGTCACGGCGCGGGTCGAGCGGTCCTCATCGAGGGGCGCGTGACCGTTCTTCGAGGAGCTGCTCGCGCAGGATGTCGGCGTGCCCGCAGTGGTGGGCCAGCTCGCGCAGGACCTGCAGGTAGACCCAGCGCAGCGTGCGCGGCCCGGTGCGGTGACCCGTCACGACGGCGTCCAGCGGCAGGCCGGCGACCACCGCCCGAGCCGTCGCGCAGGCGTCCCGGTGGGCCGCCGTGACGGAGGCGACGGTGTCGTCGTCGGCGAGCCGGAAGGACTCGTCCGGGTTCAGCACCAGGCCCAGCTCCCGACGGGGTGTGCCGCCGACGCACTCCTCGAACCACACCCGCTGCATCCACGTGACGTGCTTGACCAGCCCCAGCGGCGTCGTCGCCGACGCGACGAGCCGGCGGCGGGCCTGCTCCTCGGTGAGGCCGGTGAGGGTCGCCTCGAGGGCGCTCCGGTAGTCCTCGACGAACGCGTCGAGCTGGGTGCGTTCGTCATCCAGCAGCACATCGAACGAGCTCATCAACGCCTCCCGCGCGCCGCCGACCGAGGACGCGTCGTCCCGTGGGGGCGGCGACCCACGGCGACGGCGACGATCCTAGGGAGTTCCGCGGGCGGCCCGCCGAGCGCCCCCGAGAACTCCTGGAGGGCCCAGGGAGTGCGGCGGGTCGCGGCGGCCGGACGCGCCGGTCGGGGGCAGGGGCAGGGGCAGGCGGTCCTCGCCGTGGCGACGAAGGCGCGCGGAACGGGCTCGACGGCACGGCCCCGCCGGACCCGCCCCGGCCGTCCGGAGCCGCGGTGCTGTCGCCCGCCCGACCGGGCCCCCGAGGCGGAAGGCGGAACGGCTCGTCCGCCGAGCGGTCGACGCGCTTGGGCGGGGCGGTCGGGGGCACCTGGGCATGACCGGGAGGCGGCGATGTACTAGAGTTATCTCGACATCGAGATATCTGCCGAGGCGCACCGCAGCCGCCGCCCGGTAAGGGTTACCTAACTAATCCTTACCTTAGCGGATGGTCGGGGCCGTAGCGGCACATCGCGGCGCCCGCCGCCCCTGGAGGCGCGGCGCGGGGATACGCGCACATTGAAGAAGGAGACTGTCGTGTCGGCGAACAGCTTCGACGCCCGCAGCACGCTGCGCGTGGGCGACGAGTCGTACGAGATCTTCAAGCTGGACAAGGTAGAGGGCTCCGCGCGCCTCCCGTACAGCCTGAAGGTCCTGCTGGAGAACCTGCTCCGCACCGAGGACGGCGCGAACATCACCGCCGACCACATCCGGGCGATCGGCAACTGGGACTCCCAGGCGCAGCCCAGCCAGGAGATCCAGTTCACGCCGGCCCGCGTGATCATGCAGGACTTCACCGGCGTGCCGTGCGTGGTGGACCTCGCCACCATGCGCGAGGCCGTGAAGGAGCTGGGCGGCGACCCGGCGAAGATCAACCCGCTGGCCCCGGCCGAGCTGGTCATCGACCACTCCGTCATCGCCGACAAGTTCGGCACCAACGAGGCGTTCGCGCAGAACGTCGAGCTGGAGTACGGCCGCAACAAGGAGCGCTACCAGTTCCTGCGCTGGGGCCAGACCGCCTTCGACGAGTTCAAGGTCGTCCCGCCCGGCACCGGCATCGTCCACCAGGTGAACATCGAGCACCTGGCGCGCACCGTCATGGTCCGCGGCGGCCAGGCGTACCCCGACACCCTCGTCGGCACCGACTCGCACACCACCATGGTCAACGGCCTCGGCGTGCTGGGCTGGGGCGTCGGCGGCATCGAGGCCGAGGCCGCGATGCTCGGCCAGCCGGTCTCCATGCTCATCCCGCGCGTCGTCGGCTTCAAGCTGACCGGCGAGCTGCCGGCCGGCACCACCGCCACCGACCTCGTGCTGACCATCACCGAGATGCTGCGCAAGCACGGCGTCGTCGGCAAGTTCGTCGAGTTCTACGGCGAGGGCGTCGCCGCCACCTCGCTCGCCAACCGCGCCACCATCGGCAACATGTCGCCGGAGTTCGGCTCCACCGCCGCGATCTTCCCGATCGACGACGAGACGCTGAAGTACCTGCGTCTGACCGGCCGCGACGAGCAGCAGGTCGCCCTCGTCGAGGCGTACGCCAAGGAGCAGGGCCTCTGGCTGGACCCGGCCGCCGAGCCGGACTTCTCCGAGAAGCTGGAGCTGGACCTCTCCACGGTCGTCCCCTCCATCGCCGGCCCCAAGCGCCCGCAGGACCGCATCGTGCTGGCCGACGCCGCCGAGCAGTTCGCCGTGGACGTCCTCAACTACGTCGACGCGCCCGTCCCGCAGCCGGCCAAGGAGCAGAGCTCCCCAGTCGACGAGGCCGGCGACGAGTCCTTCCCGGCCAGCGACGCCCCGGCCTACGGCAGTGACGACAACGGCGCCGGCGCGCCCGAGCACGCCTCCTCCACCGGCGCCTCCGTGCCGTCCAACCCGGTCACCGTCACGGCCCCCGACGGCTCGACGTATGAGCTCGACCACGGCGCCGTCACCGTCGCCGCGATCACCTCGTGCACCAACACCTCGAACCCGTACGTCATGGTCGCCGCCGCGCTCGTGGCGAAGAAGGCGGTCGAGAAGGGCCTGACCCGCAAGCCGTGGGTCAAGACCACCCTCGCGCCGGGCTCCAAGGTCGTCACCGACTACTTCGACAAGGCGGGCCTGACCCCCTACCTCGACAAGGTCGGCTTCAACCTCGTCGGCTACGGCTGCACCACCTGCATCGGCAACTCCGGCCCGCTGCCGGACGAGGTCTCCAAGGCGGTCAACGACAACGACCTCGCCGTCACCTCGGTGCTCTCCGGCAACCGCAACTTCGAGGGCCGGATCAACCCCGACGTCAAGATGAACTACCTGGCGTCCCCGCCGCTGGTCGTCGCGTACGCCATCGCCGGTTCGATGAAGGTCGACATCACCAAGGACGCCCTCGGCGTCGACCAGAACGGCGAGCCGGTCCACCTGGCCGACATCTGGCCCTCCGAGGCCGAGGTCAACGAGGTCGTGGCGAACGCCATCGGCGAGGACATGTTCAACAAGTCCTACCAGGACGTCTTCGCGGGCGACGCCCAGTGGCAGGCGCTGTCCATCCCCACCGGCGACACCTTCGAGTGGGACGCCGAGTCCACCTACGTGCGCAAGCCCCCGTACTTCGAGGGCATGACGATGGAGACGACCCCGGTCGAGGACATCGCCGGCGCGCGGGTGCTCGCCAAGCTCGGCGACTCGGTCACCACCGACCACATCTCCCCGGCCGGCGCCATCAAGGCCGACACCCCGGCCGGCAAGTACCTCACGGAGCACGGCATCGAGCGCCGCGACTTCAACTCCTACGGCTCGCGCCGGGGCAACCACGAGGTCATGATCCGCGGCACGTTCGCCAACATCCGCCTGCGCAACCAGATCGCGCCGGGCACCGAGGGCGGCTACACCCGCGACTTCACGCGGGCGGCGACCGCCGACGAGGCTCCGGTCTCGTTCATCTACGACGCCTCGCAGAACTACCAGGCCGCCGGCATCCCGCTCGTGATCCTCGCGGGCAAGGAGTACGGCTCCGGCTCGTCCCGCGACTGGGCGGCCAAGGGCACCGCGCTCCTGGGCGTCAAGGCCGTCATCGCCGAGTCCTACGAGCGCATCCACCGCTCCAACCTCATCGGCATGGGCGTCCTCCCGCTCCAGTTCCCCGAGGGCCACAGCGCCCAGACCCTCGGCCTCACCGGCGAGGAGACCTTCTCCTTCACCGGCGTCACCGAGCTGAACGACGGCACCACCCCCCGTACGGTCAAGGTCACCACCGACACCGGTGTGGAGTTCGACGCGGTCGTCCGCATCGACACCCCCGGCGAGGCCGACTACTACCGCAACGGCGGCATCCTGCAGTACGTGCTCCGCAGCCTGATCCGCAAGTAGGCGATCGGCGGGCAGCAGGGCGTGGGGGGGGGGGGGGGGGGGGGGGGGGGGGGGGGGGGGGGGGGGGGGCTTGTTCCTGCTCCCTCCGCCCTCCCGCCATCCGTGCTCGTACTCGGATAGCTT
>NZ_JBVJCD010000021.1:0-15761 GCF_055588985.1 Streptomyces sp. NPDC041970 | reverse complement strand
GCACAAAACGGGCGGCGTCTGGAGGTATCTTCCCCGCGCTCGGCTCCAGAGGGGGGGGGTGGGGGGGCAGCAGGGCGTGGGGCCGCGCTCCGGGGACGACCCGGAGCGCGGCCCTTCCGCGTCCCCCGCCCCCGACGCCCCCCCGCGGACCATCCGGCGCCCCGGCGCCCGCGACTGCGATCGTGGGGGCGGGGCCCACCGCACCGGGCGCCCACCCGCACCGGGCGCGCCCCACCCGCACCGAGACGCACACCCCGTACGGAGAGTGAACGGACCACCATGGGCGAGCTGATCCTCATCCGGCACGGCGAGACCGCGTGGTCCCGCTCCGGACAGCACACGAGCCACACCGACCTCCCCCTCACCGACGTCGGCGAACGCCAGGCCCGCGCCCTGGTCCCGCTGCTCGCCGACCGGCACATCGGGCTCACCCTCGTCAGCCCCCTCCTGCGCGCCCGCCGCACCGCCGAGCTGGCCGGACTCGCCGAGCCCCGGATCACGCCCGAGCTGCACGAGTGGGACTACGGCGGCTACGAGGGCGTCACGACGCGGGAGATCCAGCGCACCCGGCCCCTGTGGAACCTGTGGACCGACGGCGTCCCGCCGGGCGACGACGAGCACCCCGGAGAGAGCCCGGAGCAGGTCGGGGCGCGGGCCGACACGGTGCTGGCGGGCGTGCGGTCGGCCGCCGAGCGCATCGGGGACGCGGACGTGGCCCTCGTCGCGCACTCGCACTTCCTGCGCGTCCTGATCGCCCGCCACCTCGGCCTCACCCCCGCCGAGGGACGCCTCTTCCAGCTCTCCACCGGCGCCGTCTCCCGGCTCGGCGCCGAACACGGCCGACCGGTCGTCACCGCCCTCAACCTCGCCCTGCCCGAACGCCTCCGGGCCGGGTGAGACGCAGGCGGCCGGCGCCCCCGAGGGGACGCCGGCCGCCGGTGCGGGCCGGTGCGTCAGGACAGCAGCTCCACCTCCGCGAGCGTCGCCGGACCGGTCAGCACCAGGCGGTACTTCGCGTACGCGCCGGGCCTGCCCACCGAGAACGCCCGCGTCTGCCGGTCCCAGGCGAAGGTCTGCCCGGAGCGGCGGTCCAGGTCCCGCCACTCCTCGCCGTCCGAGGAGCCCTGGAGCACCCAGCCGACCGGGGCCCGGTCCGCCGCCGCCGAGGTCAGCGTGTACTGGAGCGCCTTCGTGGCCGACGCGACGGGCAGCTCCACCGACGTGACCGCCGCCGAGGTGGCCGAGGTGTCGTCGAAGAGCGCGCCGCCGCCCGTGAGCACATCGCTCCGGGGCGCCGGGACCCGGTCGTCCCGCTGGACGGAGACCGGGGCCGCGTCCTCGCCCGTGCCCCACGCGGACGGCTTCGGGCCCATGGCGAACTCCAGGACGCCGCCGCGGGCCAGCACGTCGTGGGGGAGCGCGGTGGAGGTCCACTTCTCGCCGTTGACCCTCACGCCCTGCACGTAGACGTTCTCCGCGCTGTTCCTCGGGGCCCTGACGACCAGCTTGCGGCCGTTGTCCAGACGGACGGTCGCCTTGGTGAACAGGGGCGAGCCGATCGCGTACTCACCGCTGCCCATGACCAGCGGGTAGAAGCCGAGCGCGGAGAAGAGGAACCAGGCCGACTGCTCGCCGTTGTCCTCGTCGCCGTGGTAGCCCTGCCCGATCTCGCTGCCGGTGTACAGCCGGCCCAGCACCTCGCGGACCTTCTCCTGCGTCCGGTACGGCTGCGAGGCGGCGTTGTACATGTACGCGGCGTGGTGGGCGACCTGGTTGCTGTGCCCGTACTGGCCCATCCGCACGTCGCGCGCCTCGGTCATCTCGTGGATGACCCCGCCGTAGCTGCCGACGAACTCCGGGCCGGCCGTCTCCGGCGTGGCGAAGTAGGTGTCGAGCTTCCTGCCGAGCGCCTTGCGGCCGCCGTACAGATTGGCCAGGCCCCGGCTGTCCTGCGGGGCGGTGAAGGCGTAGCCCCAGCCGTTGGTCTCGGTGTAGTCGTAGCCCCAGACGCGCGGGTCGTACTGGGCGGAGGGGAGCCGCCAGTCGCCGTTCGGCCTCCTGCCCTGGAAGAAGCCGGCCTCGGCGTCGAAGAGCTTGACGTAGTTCTGCGCGCGGTTGAGGAAGTAGGCCGACTCCTCCCGGTAGCGGGCCTTCTTCGTCTTCCGGTACAGCTCCTGGCCCATCCGCGCGATGCCGTAGTCGTTGACGTAGCCCTCCAGCGACCAGGACAGGCCCTCGTGGGTCGCGGTGTCCGCGTAGCCGGTGAAGACGGACGTGGCCATGCCCTTGCGGCCGACGCCCGAGGACGGCGGGGCCACCGTGGCGTTCTTCACCGCCGCCTCGTACGCCGCCTCCGCGTCGAACTCCACGCCCTTGACGTACGCGTCCGCGAACGCCACGTCCGTGCTGGTGCCGGTCATCAGGTCCGCGTAGCCGGGGGAGGACCAGCGCGAGGTCCAGCCGCCGTCCTTGTAGTGCTGGACGAAGCCGTCCACCAGCTCGCCCGCCTTCCTCGGGGAGAAGAAGGAGTAGGCGGGCCACGTCGTGCGGTAGGTGTCCCAGAAGCCGTTGTTGACGTACACCTCGCCGTCGACGATCTTGGCGCCCGTCCGCGTCGGGGTGTTCTCGCCGACCGGCTCGACGAAGGGGCTGGCGTACCGGTTCCGGCCGTTCACGCGCTCGTGGCCGGAGTTGGGGTACAGGTAGAGCCGGTAGAGGCTGGAGTACAGGGTCGTCAACTGGTCGGCGCTCGCGCCCTCCACCTCGATCGTGCCGAGGACGCCGTCCCAGGCGCGCTGCGCCTTGCGCCGGACCTCCTCGAACGAGGCGGACTCCGGGATCTCCATGGCCAGGTTCCGCTTCGCCTGCTCCAGGCTGATCAGCGAGGTGGCCAGCCGCAGGTTGACCGTGCGGTCGCGGCCCGCGTCGAAGCGGAGGAAGCCGGTGACGTCGTCGCCCCCGCCGCCCTTCAGCTTCCCGCTGCCGGTGACCGGCGCGTCGAGGACGCCGTGGACGAACATGCGGGTCGCGCCGGTGGACAGGCCGCTCCTGACGTCCGTGTAGCCGGAGAAGGAGCGGGTGCGCGGGTCCAGGGTCAGGCCGCCGTCGTTCGACACGTTGTCGAAGACCAGGCTCGCGTCCTCGCCCGGATAGGTGAACCGCATCCGCGCCGCGTGGTCGGTGGGCGTCATCTCGGCCCGGAGCCCGTTGTCGAACGTGACGCCGTAGTAGTGCGGCTTCGCGGTCTCGTTCTCGTGGCGGAAGGGCAGCGCCCGCGCCGTGCGGGCCGCGTCCGGGGTCCCCTCGGCCGCCGAGGGCATCACCTGGAAGGTCTGGCGGTCGCCCATCCAGGGGCTCGGCTGGTGGCTGGCGGCGAACGCCTGGAGCGTGGGGCGGTTGTCGGCGTTGTTGCCGCGGGCGTAGTCGTACAGCCAGCTCGTGGTGGCCGCGTTGGTGACCGGCGTCCAGAAGTTGAAGCCGTGCGGGACGGCGGTGGCCGGGATGTTGTTGCCGCGTGAGAAGCCGCCGCTGGAGTTGGTGCCGCGGGTGGTGAGCGCGTGGTCCGACAGGTGCGCCCTGCGCTTCTCGGGGGCCTTCGGGGCGATCGTGATGTCGTCGATCCAGCCCTGGAACTTCGCCGGGCCCTTCGGGGAGTCGTACGCCACCAGAACGCGGTCGACGGTCTTGCCCGCCGCCACCGTGCCCAGGCGGGCGGCGACCCTGTTCCACTGGTTGACGTAGAGGCGCTTGGCCTCCGCCTGGCCCCGCGGGGTCAGCGGCCCGCCGTGGCTGTCGACGGCCCCCAGCTCGCTGAGGTAGGTGCCGTCGGTGAAGGCGAGGTCCACCGCGACGTGCGTGGCCGGGTAGTTCAGGTCCGTCTCGCCCATCTGCGGGTACACCAGGTAGGACAGCTCGGTGTGCCGGGTGACGGCCGTGTCGACGTCGAAGACCTTGTTGTACGCGTAGGCGCGTCCCCCCGGCGTGTGCGTGCCCGCGTACCGCAGCGCCCTCTTCCCGGTGAATCCCGCGCCCGCCTTGGCGGTGGGGGAGCCGGAGGGGCCGCGGTCGGGACGGCTGTTCATCTCCTCGGGGGCGGGTGCGGAGGTGTCGCCGTCCGAGAACTGGACGTCCGCGAGCTGGAGCAGGCCGGCCGCGCCGTTGTTCCCCGTGATCTCCAGCCGGTAGTGCCGGTAGGCGGCCCCGGAGGCGATGTCGTACGTCCTGGTCTGGTGCCGCCTGGCGAACGTCTCGCCCTTCCGGGTGTCGAGGACGGTCCACTCCTCGCCGTCCGCCGACCCCTTGAGCGTCCAGTCCCGCGGATCGCGCTCGGCGTGGTCGTTGGCCGAGGTGAGCGCGTACGCCTTCACCTCGACCGGCGCGTCCAGGTCGAACTCGACCCAGCCGGTGGACGCGAACGCCAGCCACTTCGAGCTCGGTTCGGCGTCGGTCAGGTTCTCCTTGACCTCGCCGCCCGCGGTGTTCTCCGCGCTCGCGCGGACCTCGGTCACGCGGTCGGTGACGTTGCCCGGAATGCCGGAGGAGAACCGGCCGTCGACGCCGTGGGCGCGCTTCGCGCCGTCCGGCCCCACCTCCGCGGTGTCGCGCCAGTCCGGCTGCCTCTCGTCCGCCTCGAACGAGGTGGCGAACGTCCGCTCGCCGGACGGCTTCCGCTCCGGCCCGGACGGCTCCGCGGCGGCGACCGCGGGGGCGATCACCGCCAGGGCCAGGGACGCGGCGATGGCCGCTGCCGCGGGGGTGCGCCGCCGGCGCGGGACCGGGCGCGTGTCGGGGGCTTCGTGGAAGCCGTGTGGAAAACCGCGTGGTGGCTGCATACCGAGCCGTTCCTCCCCGGAAAGGTACATCGACAACGTTGTCAGGACGGGACGCAAGGACCAGTAGGGAGCCAAGTGTCAGGACGTGTCAAGGGCGTTGGCGCGGAGCGCGGCGGCGAATCGGTCGTAACGGGGAGATAGCCCCACCGCCCGGAGGGGGGCGCCGCGGCCCCGGATCGCTCCCGACGCGGGGGGACGGGTCACCCGAACGTGCGCCGCTTTTGCCAACGCGGCGCGAACAGGGCTATATCTGTCGGCGTCAGCACACCCGGCCCACACGGGCGTGTACGCGAGCGGAACGGAAAGAGGCGCGGAGGCGGCGAAAGGGCCCTCGCTGTACGGTCCTCCGGCGCCCGCGGCGACGACCCGGCCGGTCCACCCGCGCGGCCGCCTCGGCGCACCTGAACGCAACCGACCGCGGTGGCGGGGCCCTTCGCCGAGGCGAGTACGTGACGGGGTGTCCGGCGCACCGCCAGAGCCCCGGAGAAGCGAGGACTTGAGCATGGGATCTCCCCCCGCCCACGACCAGGGGAGCCTCGGCCGCCGCGACCTGATCAGGCGCTCCGCCGCACTCGGCCTGACCGCCGTCCCGGCGGCGGGCTTCCTGTCCGCCTGCGCGAGCGGTGGCGGCGGCGACGACAAGGCCGAGAGGATCGAGAAGACCGAAGCGAACCCCCTGGGCGTCGACGGCGGCAGGCCGTTGGAGATCGTCCTCTGCGACGGCGTCCTCGGCGCCGGGTACGCGAAGGACGCCGAGGCGGTCTACGAGAAGGCCTACCCCGAGGCGAAGGTCGAGTCCTCCACCACCCGCGGGGTGCGGTCGGCCCTCCAGCCGCGCTTCGACGCCGGCACCCCGCCGGACCTGGTCCACAACTCCGGCCCCCAGCCCATGGACCTGGGCCTTCTGGCCGCCAAGAGGCAGCTCGCCGACCTCACCCCGCTGCTCGACGCCCCCTCCGTCGACGATCCGGCCAGGAGGGTCCGCGACACCCTGCGGCCCGGCGTCGTCGCGATGGGCCGGTACGACGGCGAGCCGGTCCGGGCCCTGTACTGCGCGTACGCCGTCCACGGCGTCTGGTACTCCCGCACCGCGCTGGACAGGCTCGACGCCACGTATCCGGAGACCTGGGACGAGATGCTCGCGCTCTGCGCGAAGGCGAAGAGGCGCGGCGTCGCCGGCTGGGCCTACCCCGGCCGGCGCCCCCACTGCTTGGCGTTCTCGCTGTACCCCTTCATCGCCAAGATCGGCGGGCCGCGGGTCCTCGACGCGATCGACGACCTGGAGCCGAGGGCCTGGGAGCATCCCGCCGTCGCGGCGGCCTTCGAGGCGTACCACGAGCTGTACGCCAAGGGCTACGTCCTGGAGAGCGCACCCCGCCTCGGCCGCCGCGGCGCGCAGGGCGCGTGGGCCCGCGGCGAGGCGCTGTTCCTCCCGAACGGCTCCTGGGTCGAGAAGGAGGAGAGGGCCGTCCTCCCGCGGGACTTCAGGCCGGCCGTGGGCGCCCCCTCCGGCCTCGACTCCTCCGACGCGCTGCCCTTCGGCACGCTCTGGGCCTCCGGCCGCGAGCCGTTCGGCGTCCCGAGCGGGGCGAAGAACCTCGAGGGAGGCATGGAGTACCTGCGCGTCATGCTCGGGGAGGCCGCCGCCCGCTCCTTCACCACCCGCACCGGCTCGCTTTCCGCCGTCACCGTCGCCACCGGCGGCGTCGAGCTGCCGGACGGCCTGGAGTCGGGCCTCGCCGCTCTGGAGAGGGCCGGCGCGCACGTGGTCAACCCCCGTCTGCCGGACTGGTACGCGAAGCTCCACGAGGAGCGGATCGGCGTCGCCGGGCTCGGCGAGATGATGGCCGGCCGCGCCACCCCCGCCGAGACGATCAGGAGGATCCAGCGCTTCGCCGACGCCACCGCCAAGGACCAGTCCATCAAACACTTCACGCACCGGTGACCGCCCGCCGGCGGGACCCCCTGGCTCGTGCCGCCGCTCCGGTGGGCGGCACGCGGGACGGGGACCGCCGAGGGTTGAAGACCGGCGGGCCGGGCGGACCGTCCGCTCGACGGCCCTCGGACGGCGTAACGCCCCGGCGGAAGCGGTCCGCCGGGGCGCCACGCCGTTCCGGACCGCTCCCGAGCGAGCCCCGGCCCGCTCAGGTCTTGACGGGAACCACCCCCGAACGGTCAGCTTGGAGTTCACATGTTGGAGGAAGCCGGGGTCCCAATGCTGCGGCCCCGGTCCGGGGCGGTCCTCTCGGGGCCGCCCGCCGAGGGCAGGAGTGGATGGGTCGATGGAGACTCCCGGATCGCAGACGTCTCTGCACAGGGCCAATCTGGAGCGGGTCGTGCGCGCCGTACGGATGGCGGGCTCGCTCACCCAGGCGGAGATCGCCCGGAGCACCGGGCTCTCCGCCGCCACGGTCTCCAATATCGTCCGGGAGTTGAAGGACGGCGGGACGGTCGAGGTGACCCCCACGTCGGCGGGGGGCCGCCGGGCCCGCAGCGTCTCGCTCAGCGGTGACGCCGGCATCGTCGTCGGCGTCGACTTCGGCCATACGCACCTGCGCGTCGCCGTCGGCAACCTCGCCCACCAGGTGCTCGCCGAGGAGGCCGAGCCGCTGGACGTCGACGCCTCGTCCGCCGAGGGCTTCGGGCGGGCCGAGACGCTGGTCAACCGGCTGATCGAGGCCACCGGCATCGCGCCGGACAAGGTGATCGGCGTCGGCCTCGGCGTGCCGGGGCCCATCGACGTCGAATCCGGCACGCTCGGCTCCACCTCGATCCTGCCGGGCTGGACGGGCATCAACCCCGGCGAGGAGCTCTCCGGCCGGCTCGGCGTGCCGGTCCACGTCGACAACGACGCCAACCTCGGGGCCCTGGGCGAGCTGGTGTGGGGGAGCGGCCGGGGCGTCAAGGACCTCGCGTACATCAAGGTCGCCAGCGGCGTCGGGGCCGGCCTGGTGATCGACGGGACCATCTACCGGGGCCCCGGCGGCACCGCCGGCGAGATCGGGCACATCACGCTCGACGAGTCGGGCCCGGTCTGCCGCTGCGGCAACCGCGGCTGCCTGGAGACCTTCACCGCCGCCCGGTACGTCCTGCCGCTGCTGCGGCCCAGCCACGGGCCGGGGCTCACCATGGAGCGGGTGGTCCAGTTGGCCCGCGAGGGCGATCCGGGCTGCCGCCGGGTGATCGGCGACGTGGGCCGGCACATAGGCAGCGGAGTGGCCAACCTCTGCAACCTGCTCAACCCCAGCCGGGTCGTGCTGGGCGGCTCCCTCGCGGAGGCCGGGGAGCTGGTCCTCGGGCCGATACGGGACTCCGTGGCGCGCTACGCGATCCCCAGCGCCGCCCGGCAGCTCTCGGTGCTCCCCGGCGCACTCGGCGGCCGTGCCGAAGTGCTGGGGGCGCTCGCCCTGGTGCTCAGCGAGATGGGGGATTCGACCCTTTTGGAGGGACGTTCGCCTGCAGGGACCCCTGCCTTCACTTAGATAACGAATGGCACCGTTGTCATCTCGTTAAGAATTTACTCCTTGACGCTGAAGCTGCAGCCGAGTTGACTTCCAGCCACCTCGGCCGCAACGTCGCGGCCTCGTCAGGGAGGTTCGAGAATGAACACGCGTATGCGTCGTGCCGCCGTCGCCGTCGCCGCCACCACGATGGCGGTCTCGCTGGCGGCTTGCGGGTCCGCCAAGGAGGCGGGCGAGAAGGCCGAGAAGAGCCCGGAGAAGAAGGGCGACGACCTGTCGATAGGGCTGCTCCTCCCCGAGAGCCAGACCGCCCGGTACGAGAAGTTCGACAGGCCGATCATCGAGAAGAAGATCAGCGAACTCACCGGCGGCAAGGGCAAGGTCGTCTACGCCAACGCCAAGCAGGACGCGACGCTCCAGTCGCAGCAGATCGACACCATGATCACCAACAAGGTCGACGCGCTCATCGTGGACGCGGTGGACGCCAAGGCCGTCGAGAACGGCGTCAAGAAGGCCAAGGCCGCGGGCATCCCGGTCGTCGCCTTCGACCGCCTCGCCGAGGGCCCCATCGACGCGTACACCTCCTTCGACAACGAAGAGGTCGGCCGGGTCCAGGGCACGGCCCTGCTGGAGGCCCTGGGCGACGGGGCCGCCGACTCCACGATCGTGATGATGAACGGCGCGATCACCGACCCCAACGCCGCCCTGTTCAAGAAGGGCGCGAAGTCCGTCCTGGACGGCAAGGTGAAGTACGGCAAGGAGTACGACACCAAGGAGTGGAAGCCGGAGAACGCCAACGCCAACATGGAAGCGGCGATCACCGCGCTCGGCAAGGACGAGATCGACGGCGTCTACTCCGCCAACGACGGCATGGCGGGCGGCATCATCACCGCCCTGAAGGCCGCCGGCCTGCCGAAGCTCCCCCCGGTCACCGGTCAGGACGCCGAGCTGGCGGGCGTGCAGCGCATCGTCAGCGGCGAGCAGTTCATGAGCGTCTACAAGTCCTACCCGCAGGAGGGCGTCGTCGCCGCGGAGATGGCCGTCGCCCTCGCCAAGGGCGAGAAGCTCGACTCCATCGCCACCTCCAAGGTCGACAACGCCACGCTGAAGGGCATCCCGACGGTCCTCGTCCCGGTCGTCTCGCTGACCCAGGCCAACATCAAGGACACCGTCGTCAAGGACGGCATCTACACGGTCGGCGAGATCTGCACGGCCAAGTACAAGGCCGCCTGCGACAAGATCGGTCTGAAGTAGCCGCGGGGACGGCCCGCCGCCCCCGCGCGGCCGCCCCCGACCGCCGTACGCCCGCCGCGCCCCGCGTCGCGAGGGCCCCTGCGGCCCCACCGCCCGCGCACGCGTCGGCCGCACCCCGGCCCGCGTGCGCCGTGAAGCCCGTCCGGCGCCCCGCCCACCGACTGTCCCGCTACCGGGCGGGGCGCCGGTCGGAACGCTTCCCCTCTTCCTGCTTTTCTTCTGCTCGACCGCCGCGCCGCCCCCCTGCGCGCGGCATCCCGCCGGTCAGGCGGCGAAGGAGATGGTTCACGTGTCCGCTACGCCCGTGTTGGCGTTGCGCGGGGTCTCCAAGCGCTTCGGTGCCGTACAGGTACTCACCGATGTAGAGCTCGAGGTCCACGCCGGCGAGGTGGTCGCCCTGGTCGGCGACAACGGCGCCGGCAAATCAACGCTGGTCAAGACGATCGCCGGAGTGCACCCCATCGATGACGGAGTCATCGAGTGGGAGGGCCGCGCCGTGCGCGTCGACAAACCGCAGGACGCCCAGCACCTCGGCGTCGCCACCGTCTACCAGGACCTGGCGCTCTGCGACAACATCGACGTCGTCGGCAACCTCTACCTCGGCCGGGAGCTGCGCAGGTTCGGCATCCTGGACGAGGTGGAGATGGAGCGCCGCTCCCGCGAGCTGCTGTCCACGCTCTCCATCCGCATCCCGAGCGTCCGCATCCCGATCGCCTCGCTCTCCGGCGGCCAGCGCCAGACCGTGGCCATCGCCCGCTCCATGCTCGGCGAGCCCAAGCTCGTCATCCTCGACGAGCCGACCGCCGCCCTCGGCGTCGAGCAGACCGCCCAGGTCCTCGACCTCGTCGAGCGGCTGCGCGAACGCGGCCACGCCGTCATCCTCATCAGCCACAACATGGCCGACGTGAAGGCCGTCGCGGACAAGGTCGCCGTACTCCGGCTGGGCCGGAACAACGGCGTCTTCGACGTGCGGACCACCTCCCAGGAAGAGATCATCTCCGCCATCACGGGCGCCACGGACAACGCCGTGACCCGCCGTGCGGCGCGCAACGCGGAGGTTTCCCCGTGACCACCGAGAAGACCACGGCCCCGCTGGACGGCCAGGTCGTGAACCCGGACGCGGCGAGCGGCGCCGCCACCGTCGTCGACCCCCGCCTGCTCGTCCGCGAACAGGGCCTCGCCGGCTACGTCACCGAGTTCCGGCGCAGGATCAGCGCCGGCGACCTCGGATCGATCCCGGTCGTCGTCGGCCTCGCGATCATCGCGATCGTCTTCCAGAGCATGAACTCCGAGTTCCTCTCCGCGAAGAACATCAGCGACATCGCCACCACGATGGTCGCCACCGGCATGATGGCCGTCGGCATCATCTTCGTCCTGCTGCTCGGCGAGATCGACCTCTCGGTCGGCTCGGTCAGCGGCGTCTCCGGCGCCCTCGTCGCGGTGCTCAGCGTCACCCAGGGCCTGAACGAGTGGCTGGCGATCCTCGTCGCCGTCGTCAGCGGCGCGGTGATCGGCGCGGTCCACGGCTTCTTCTTCGCCCGGATCGGCGCGCCCGCCTTCGCCGTGACCCTGGCCGGGCTGCTGTTCTGGCTCGGCTTCATGCTCCAGTTGCTCGGCGACACCGGCACCATCAACCTGGACGGCGACGGGGTGGTCGGCAGCCTCACCACGTACTACTTCACCGATGTCGCCGCCGCCTACGGCCTCGCCGCCGTCGCGGTCGCCGGGTACTTCGCGGCGGCCTTCCTGGACACCCGCCGCCGCGAGGCCGCCGGCATCCCGGCCCGCCCGATCGCCGACATCGCGGTGCGCACCGCCGCCCTCGCGGTGTTCGCCTTCGCCGCCGCGTACATGTTCAACCAGTACCGCGGCCTGCCGCTCGCCCTGGTCCTCTTCCTGCTCGTCCTGGTCGGCACGGACTTCCTGCTGCGCCGGACGGCGTACGGGCGGAAGATCTTCGCCCTCGGCGGCAGCGTCGAGGCGTCCCGGCGCGCCGGGATCAACGTGACCGCGATCCGGATCTCCGTGTTCTCCATCGCGGGCACCTTCGCGGCGATCGGCGGCCTGTTCTGGGCCTCCAAGATCGCGGCGGCCAACCAGGGCTCCGGCACCGGCGACCTGCTGATGAACGTCATCGCGGCGGCCGTCATCGGCGGCACGAGCCTCTTCGGCGGCCGCGGCCGCACCTGGAACGCGCTGCTCGGCGTCATGGTGATCGTCTCCATCCAGTACGGACTGTCCCTGGAGGGGATCGCCACCCCGATCCAGTACATGATCACCGGCGGCGTGCTCCTCGCCACCGTCGTGATCGACTCGGTCACCCGTAAGACCCAGAAGACCGCGGGCCGCGCCTGACCGCCGTCCCGCGGGCGCCCGGCCCCCCGCAAGGGGCGCCGGGCGCCCGCGCGCGTGCCGTGCCCCGCCGGTGAAGCGGGCCGCCCGTGCCCGCGTGCGCGGGCAGAACATTAGACTCATCGGATCGGCACGCTCGATCAGCTCAAACGCAAGGAGGCACGGGTGGATCTGCTGACCCGCATCAAGGGACCGCGCGACCTGGACCGGCTCAGCCTCGGTGAGCTGGAGCAGCTCGCGGAGGAGATCCGCGCCTTCCTCGTGGACGCGGTCTCCAAGACCGGCGGGCACCTCGGCCCCAACCTGGGCGTCGTCGAGCTCACCATCGCCCTGCACCGGGTCTTCGAGTCGCCCCGTGACAAGGTGCTCTGGGACACCGGCCACCAGAGCTACGTGCACAAGCTGCTCACCGGCCGCCAGGACTTCTCCCGGCTCAAGAGCAAGGGCGGCCTCTCCGGCTACCCCTCGCGCGCGGAGTCCGAGCACGACGTGATCGAGAACTCCCACGCCTCCACCGTCCTCGGCTGGGCCGACGGCCTGGCCAAGGCGAACGAGGTCCTGGCCAAGGACGACCACGTCGTCGCGGTCATCGGGGACGGCGCGCTCACCGGCGGCATGGCCTGGGAGGCGCTGAACAACATCGCCGCCGCCAAGGACCGCCCGCTGGTCATCGTGGTCAACGACAACGAGCGCTCGTACGCCCCGACCATCGGCGGCCTCGCCAACCACCTCGCCACGCTCCGCACCACCGACGGCTACGAGCGGTTCCTGGCGCGCGGCAAGGAGTTCCTGGAGCGCACCCCCGTCGTCGGCCGCCCGCTGTACGATACGCTGCACGGCGCCAAGAAGGGGCTGAAGGACTTCATCGCCCCGCAGGGCATGTTCGAGGACCTCGGCCTGAAGTACGTCGGCCCGATCGACGGCCACGACATCGAGGCCCTGGAGTCCGCGCTCCAGCGCGCCAAGCGCTTCGGCGGCCCGGTCATCGTGCACTGCCTCACCGAGAAGGGCCGCGGCTACACCCCGGCCCTCCAGGACGAGGCCGACCGCTTCCACGCCGTGGGCAAGATCCACCCGGACACCGGCCTGCCGATCTCCACCTCCGGCCTCGACTGGACCTCCGTCTTCGGCGAGGAGATGGTCAAGCTCGGCCACGAGCGCGAGGACATCGTGGCCATCACCGCGGCCATGCTCCAGCCGGTCGGCCTCGGCAAGTTCGAGGCGGCCTTCCCCGACCGGATCTACGACGTCGGCATCGCCGAGCAGCACGGCGCGGTCTCCGCGGCGGGCCTGGCCACCGGCGGCCTCCACCCGGTCTTCGCGGTCTACGCCACCTTCCTCAACCGCGCCTTCGACCAGGTCCTGATGGACGTCGCCCTGCACGGGTGCGGCGTCACCTTCGTCCTGGACCGGGCCGGCGTCACCGGCACGGACGGCGCGTCGCACAACGGCATGTGGGACATGTCGATCCTCCAGTGCGTGCCGACGCTCCGGATCGCCGCCCCGCGCGACGCCGACCAGGTCCGCGCCCAGTTGCGCGAGGCCGTCGCCGTGGACGACGCCCCCACCGTGGTCCGCTTCTCCAAGGGCGCGGTCGGCCCGGCGGTCAAGGCGGTCGGCAGGGTCGGCGGCATGGACGTCCTGCGCGAGCCGAAGAAGGCGTCCCGCCCCGACGTCCTGCTGGTCTCGGTCGGCGCGCTCGCCCCGATGTGCCTGGAGATCGCGGACCTGCTGGACGCCCAGGGCATCTCCACCACCGTCGTCGACCCCCGCTGGGTCAAGCCCGTCGACGACGCGCTCGCGCCCCTCGCCGAGCACCACCGCGTCGTCGTCACGGTCGAGGACAACAGCCGCGCCGGGGGCGTCGGCTCCGCCGTCGCCCAGGCGCTGCGCGACGCCGGCGTCGACGTGCCGCTGCGGGACTTCGGCATCCCGCCCGTCTTCCTCGACCACGCCTCGCGGGGCGAGGTCATGGCCGAGATCGGACTGACCGCCCCGGACATCGCCCGACAGGTCACCGGCCTGGTCGCCAAGCTCGACGGCCGGTTCGAGAGCCGCGCGGTGGAGCCCGCCCGCGACTGACGCGCCCCGGCCGACGGGCCGGGAGGGCCGCCCCTGTACGGGTGGTTCTCCCGGCCCATTCGCATGAAACGAGCCAGATGGCGCGTTCCCGCCTCCCATGGGTCGAATCATGGCCCCCACGACGAGTGCGTGGAGGTACGCAGGTGAGCGCGCAGCAGGACACACCGCCCCGCGGAAACGGCATGTTCCGCACCAAGACGGTCGAGCAGTCGATCCGCGACACCGAGGAGCCGGAACACGCGCTCAGGAAGTCCCTCTCCGCCCTCGACCTGACGGTCTTCGGCGTCGGCGTCGTCATCGGCACCGGCATCTTCGTCCTCACCGGCAAGGTCGCCAAGGAGACGGCGGGCCCGGCCACCGCCATCGCGTTCGTGGCCGCGGGCGTCGTGTGCGCGCTGGCCGCCCTCTGCTACGCCGAGTTCGCCTCCACCGTCCCGGTCGCCGGTTCCGCGTACACCTTCTCCTACGCCTCCCTGGGCGAGCTGGTGGCCTGGATCATCGGCTGGGACCTGGTGCTGGAGTTCGCCCTGGGCACGGCGGTGGTCGCGGTCGGCTGGTCCGGCTACGTCCGCTCCCTGATGGACAACGTGCACGGGTCGATGCCCGACGCGCTCTCCGGCCCGGACGTCGCGGACGGCTTCGGCTTCGACCTCCTCGCCTTCGTGCTGGTGCTGGTCCTGACCGCCGTCCTGGTCGTCGGCATGAAGCTCTCCGCCCGCGTCACCACGGTCGTGGTCGCCGTCAAGGTCGGCGTGGTGCTCGTCGTGATCATCGCGGGCCTGTTCCTCGTCGAGGCCGAGAACTACCGGCCCTTCATCCCCGACGCGGAGAAGCAGCCCGCCGGATCGGGCTGGGACGCGCCGCTGGTGCAACTGGTCTTCGGGTACGAGCCCACCAACTTCGGCGTGATGGGCATCTTCACGGCCGCCTCCATCGTCTTCTTCGCCTTCATCGGCTTCGACGTGGTGGCCACGGCCGCCGAGGAGACCACGTTCCCGCAGCGGGACATGCCGCGCGGCATCCTGGGCTCGCTGGTCATCTGCACGGTGCTCTACGTGGCGGTCTCGGTCGTGGTCACCGGTATGCGGCACTACACCGAACTCTCCGTCAGCGCCCCGCTCGCCGACGCCTTCAAGGCCACCGGGCACCCCTTCTACGCCGGGGTGATCAGCTTCGGCGCCGCGGTCGGCCTCACGACGGTCTGCATGATCCTGCTGCTCGGCCAGACCCGCGTCTTCTTCGCGATGAGCCGGGACGGCCTGCTCCCGCGCTTCTTCTCCCGGACGCACCCGCGCTTCGGCACCCCGTACCGCCCGACCATCCTGCTCGGCGTCCTGATCGCGGTCATCGCCGGGTTCACCAGCATCGACGAGCTGGCGACGCTGGTGAACATCGGCACGCTCTTCGCGTTCGTCGTCGTGGCCCTCGGCGTGCTCGTCCTGCGCCGGACCCGCCCCGACCTGCCCCGCGCCTTCCGCACCCCGTGGGTGCCGCTGCTCCCGATCGCCTCGGTGGCCGCGTCGGTCTGGCTGATGCTCAATCTGCCGGTGGAGACCTGGGTGCGGTTCGGCGCCTGGATGCTGCTCGGGGTGGCCGTCTACTTCGCGTACGGCCGCTCGCACAGCCGGCTGAACCGCGGCCGCTGACCCCGTCAGCGTGGCAGCGGCCGGACCGTGGGGGGGGGGGGGGGGGAGGGCCCGTACGCCCCTACCCGCCCCCCCCGCCCCCGCTCGGCGGTTCCGAGGACGCACGGGGGCGCGCCGCGGGTGGGGGTGGGCAA
>NZ_JBVJCD010000020.1:0-93087 GCF_055588985.1 Streptomyces sp. NPDC041970 | reverse complement strand
CAACCCTCCCCCCCCTCCTCTCCCCTCCCCCCCCCCCCCCCCCCTCCGCCCCCCTCCCCCCCCCCCCCCCCCCCCCCCCCCCCCCCCCCCCCCCCCCCCCCCCCCCCACCGCCGTACGGGGGCGGGCGGCCGCGGGGGCGCGCCGAGCGCGCGGGCCGGGCGGTTACGCGGCGTCGTCGCCCTCGGACGCCTCGGAGCGCAGCAGCGGGTGGATGACGCCGGGGAACACCGTCGCCCGCACGACCTCCTGCGCCGACCCGCCCCGCACCACCGTCTCGGCGACGCCCCAGGGCCGGCCGGCCAGGCGGACGGTCAGCGTGTACGAGGACGAGCAGCCGGTGCACGCGTAGCGGTCGGCCCAGACCTCGACCTCGGTGGTGGAGCCCGGATAGCGCTTCACGTGCCGGTGCCGGGCGTGGCAGCGGTCGCAGGTCTCGCCGGGCTCACAGGTCCCGCCGCACGGGCACGGCACGTCGAAGCTTTCGGCGGGCGTCCAGCGCTGCACGAGGACGGCCTCGCGGGTCGCGCCCATGTCCTTCATCGCCTTGAGGTGACGGGCGGCGACGTTGTACGACTCGCCGGTAGCCGCCATCCGGTCGCGGATGACGTCCTTGCGTCCACGGTTGGTCGTCATGCTGCTCCTCCTGGGTTCACGCAGCCCGCCAGGAGGCCCATGAGTCAATCCGTCAGTACCTCTTCACGGTACCCGTCCGGAGACCGCGCGGGGACCGGGCGCCGGGGCGGGGGCGGATCCGGGGGAGGCGTCACGCGCACCGGAGTTCCCGCTTGGCGAAGGCGGTGAACTGTTCGAGGAGCTTGGGGAGGGTCTTGCGGTGATTCTTCACGCGGGCGGGGCTGAGGAAGACGTCGAGCTGAAGGTTCTCCGCGGTCGGCGGTCCGGACACGGCTGGAGTCCTGCAAGGGAAGTAGGTGCGCGCCCCGGTGTTCCAGACGATGCTCTTCTCTCCGATGCGGAGCGGTTCCGGCTTCAATTGGTCCAGTGAACTCCAGTCCATGGAGATCTTGCTTTCCTCGAAGCTTGCGAGGGCGGCGAAAGCGCTGTTTCCATTGACATGGATGAGGCAGCTCACAAATCGCTTCCGCCCTGGAAAACGGAAGGCGTCAACATCCTGGCTCAGCCTTTCTCCGGCGGGCAGGAAGGGCTGTACCTCCTTACGGTCGAACGCGTTCCAGCAGAATTCCTCGGGAAGCTCCGGGGTTGTTTTCGTCTCCTTGTCGCCGCAGCCGGCCGTGGCTGCGGCGAGTGCCAGTGAGAGGGAGACGGCGACGGCGAGTCTTCCGGTGCGGCGCATGACTGGTTGCTCCCTCAGGGGCGGTTTTTCTCGGACATGGTGTGGCCGATGGTGAAGGCGTCCCCGGTGGCCGTGGACGCAGCCCCTTGATAGACGGTGTAATGCGCGGGTGCCAGGCCGGTCGCCTTTCCGGCGTTGACGACCGCGGCGACGGCTGCCGACTTGGCTGCTTCCTCCGCTCTCGCGTAACCGTTTCCGGATGCGATCACGGAATCGTCCAGACCTTCCTTGATCGAATTTTTCACGACCGCTTCGGTGATGTCCTCCTGCACCCAGCCGATGGCGTCGCCGCCCACGGGCACCATCTCCAAGTACCTCGCTCCGACGAGATCGATGATGCGGTTCGTCCACTTCGCGTTGTTCACGACGCCCTCGTTGTACTCGTCGTTCGCGTGTGTCTTCAGTTCGATCACCGCGTGCGCCCTGGCCTCCGCCATCATTCCCGCGATCTCCCCGCCGGGATGGACGGCGTTGCGGATCGCCTCGCCCATGTCCGCGTGGAGCTCGGGACGGCGGAACGCATCGCTCACGAGCGCCGTCGTGTAGGCCTGCTGCGCGTGGCTGATGGCCCCGTAGGCATCGGGGTCCTGGCCGACCGCTCCGAGGAACCTCGCCATCAGGTGCTTCTCGAACTCGGCCGGCACGCCGAACGGCTTGATCTGACCGGCCGCGTTCTCGGCGGTCGCCTGGAGGTCCGGCATGTACTCCGCCGCCATGTCGCCGAACTGCGGGGCCAGGCCGCTCAGCGGGCCCGGCGGGTCGCCGGCCTTGGCCGACACCAGCTCCGGGTTCGTGCCGATCTTCTCGACGATCTTCTCCATGACGCCGCTCATGTCCGCGGAGTGGCGCACCGGCGGTGCGTCGTCGTCGCCGGGGACGCGCCCCGTGACCGCTGCCTCCAGGGCGTTGCCCAGAGCCGTCTGGCCGAGCGTGGAGCCGCTGGTGGCCGTGGTGTCGTACCAGTCGTCCGCGGGCTTCTTGTCGAGCAGATGGTCGACCACGCTGCGGGCGTCCTTCCCCGTGCTCTCCACGTCCAGCAGCGTGACGACGCCGTCGTCGTTGGTGTCCTCCCGCAATTTCTCGTTGAAGAACTCGGCTGCCGCACCGGGGTGTCGGCTCATCGCCTCCATGAGCCCGGTGACCGGGTTGAAGCCCCTTCCGCCCTCCGCGCCCAGGTTGATCGCCATGTTCGGGTCGTAGGGCAGATTCCGGGACCAGATGCCGGGGTCCTCCCGGTCCAGGGCGACCATGTCCCGGCCGACGTTCGTGAGGAACGTCCGGTCGTAGACGCCCTCCCGCAGCAACGCGCCCAGGGCCTGGTAGCCGTACACGTTGGCGCCGACGCCCGCGAACCCCGAGACGTCGACCTCCTGGCGGCCCGCCTTCAGCAACTGCGAGGTCCAGGCGCCGTCCAGGTGGTGCGGCACCGACGCCGTCGTGGCCAGGCCGAGCAGCGCGCCCATGTCGCTCTGGATGTCGCGCACCATGGCGACGCGGTCCTGCCCGGCCGGGCCGAGGGACGTGGCGTCCAGGGACAGGCGGGTGTACGCCTCCAGCGCCCCGTCCGCGCCCAGGGTGCGGTAGAAGGCGGTGGCGAACTCGGGATCGCGGCGGTTGTCGTCGATGAGCTCTTCGAGCCGCCGCAGCGCGGCGGCATTGCGCGCCGTGCCGCCCTCTCCCGTGACGCTTCTCAGCAGCTCCGCGGCCCGGCCCGCCTGCTCCGCGTCGAGCGTCCTGTACGTGGGCCGGCCGAAGTCGTGCTTGCTCCTGACGGCGGCTTCCAGGGCGAGCTTCAAGGACTCGTCGGCGTCGGAGCAGTCCTCGACGACCCGGTCGATCCTCCGCTGCCACGCGATGACGGCCGCCTTCTGCTTGTGCAGGGCCTCCGCGTAGTCGGGGTCCCGGCGTGCGGCCGCGTCGCCCTCCAGGTCATGCCGGGGCGAGACCCGGCCGGCGGCGCTGATCACCACACCGGCCGCGGGAGCCTCCTCGTCCCGCATGGCGACCAGCGTCTTCTTGGCGTGCAGGAAGGAGGTGTGGGCGTCCGCCAGGAGGGAGGCGATGCCGCGGGCCTGGGCGACCGCGTCCTCGAACTCCGCCGCGGTCTTCCCGATGAAGGCTTTGGTCACACCGGCGTTGACGCCTTCCCACTCGGCCTTTCCGGCCTTGGCCTTCATGCCGGTCCGGGCGTCTCCGGCGAGCTTCGCCAACTTGGCGACCATCGCCGTCCAGTCGTCGGCCGCTGTCTTGAGCTTGGCGACGGGTGCGTGCACCACGTCGTCGTAGGTCAGCACGTTTCCCCCGTGGACGGCTGGTCGGAGATCGGCGAGCCTGGTTCATCGCCGGGCGTCAGCCTATCGGGAGCGCGGACGGTCGCCATGGGCGTATGCGCTTTCCGGTCACCGGCGAACGGCCTTGCCGGAGCGTCGCGTTCGGCCCCCTCGGGCATCCGCGTCGGAACCGGAGCGCCGTGCGAGGGGCCCGACGAGGGGGCGCTGTCCCCGTGCGGATCGCGCACTGGTTCGGCCGGTGCGCGGCGCCTCCCGCGCGCATGACCTGACCTGCGATGAGGTGGCGGCGCTCCCCGCGCGGCCGCGCCGGGTCGGCAGCGGTTGGACCGCCGTGCGACTCTCGGGCGATGGCCGTGTGGAACACCTCCACGCACGAGGGCCTGCGCCGCCCGCTCAACGAGTGGGACCCGGTCGGCGTCGCCGACGAAGTGCCGGACGCGTACGACTGCATGATTTCTCCCCTGGTCCGGCAGCTCCGTTCCGGCGCCGGGCAGGCCGAGATCGCCGCGTGCCCGCGCGACGAGCTGGTGCGTCACTTCGGTCTCGACCCGCTGGGTCAGCGGCCGCAGGCCGTGGCCGCCCGCCTCGTCGCCCGGTGGACGTCCACCGGCCCGGCCGGTGGCGCGTAGCCGTCCGGGAACCGGCCCCGATGCTCAGCCCGGCGCCCCTTCGCGCCGTCCGGGGGACCGGCCGGCCGCGGGGGTCGCGCGGTGACGGCCTGGCGCGGTGCGGCCGCCCGACGCCGTGTACGGGCCCCGCGCCCCGCCCTCCCGGTCATCCCCGCCGCACCCGCCCCGCGATGCGGCGGCCCAGGCGGCCCAGGGGGTTGGGGCGGCTCCAGGTGCGGAACGCGTCGGCGCGGCCGCTGCTGCCGATGCGGCCCACCGTCTCCTCGACCTCCGCGACCGCCTCGGCGGACATGCCGCGTACGGCGGGGCGCAGGATGTCGTCGAGGAGGGCCGCGGCCACCGGAGGCCAGGCGCGGCCCGCGTGGGGATGGGCGGTCCAGACGGTGAAGCAGTCCGCCGCGTAGGCGGGTCGGGTGCTCAGCCGGGTGCGCACCGCCTCCGTGCGAGCCGCGCGGTCGTAGGCGGCGATCAGCTCGGCGTCGTCGCCGTGGACGAAGGCGTACAGCTCCGCGCCCGGACGGTCCGGGGCCAGCAGCCGTTCGACCAGGGCCGCGAACGCCCGTTCCCGCAGGGCGGGTTCGACCGGTTCCGCCTGCGCGCACAGCGTACGGACCCGCTCCGCCCAGCCCGGTTCCGGGGCGCCCGTGCGCAACTCGCGTACCAGTTCCAGCAACAGCAGACCGGCCCGCTGCCGTCCGCCGATCTCCTGGGGGAAGGCGCACAGCAGGTCATGGGCGAGCGCCGCCGCCTCGTCCGCCCCGGCCGTCGGAGCGCCGAGCGCCGCGTCGACCAGGCGCGCCCACGTACCGGCCGTCCGGTGCGCGTCGGAGGTGGCCGCCTCCAGCAGCAGCCGGGCCTCCTCCAGGGTCGGGGCCCGGTCCTCCCAGACCAGGCCCACGGCCGTCCGCAGCACCAGGGGCTCCGCGAAGGGGGACACCCCGGCCGCCCGCAGCACCCGGTGCCACACGGCCGTCCGGTCACCGCCCAGGGTGGCCATCGCCGTCGGCATCTCCGCGCACATCCGCAGGTGCGGCAGCGCCTGCGTGCCCGTGAACGGCAGCGCGACCCGTTCCAAGAACCGGGCCACCGCTGCGGGGTCCCGCGGCGCGCTCCGGTCCAGCGCACCGAGCAACGCCGTCCGCACGTCGAACTGCTCGTCCAGCAGCTCCAGCAGCGCCGGCGCGAAAGCCGGCGCCTCCGACTCCGGCGACCGGGCGGCGCCCGTGCCCCCGTGCCCCGCCGGTACCCGCCCGCGCTCCGATCCCTCCGGCGGCGCGGGCGCGCCCTCCGCCAGCAGCGTCGAGGCCAGCCGGTCCACCGTGCCCGGCAGCGATGTGCCGACGTCCACGCCCAGCAGTCGGGCCACCCGCAGCAGTTGCACGGTCCGCGCCACCGGGCGGGCCCCGGCCGGGTCGCCCAGCTCGGCCAGGATCTCCGGTCGCAGCGCCTCGGCGACCGCCGCGCCCTCCGGTCCCGAGAACGCGTCCCTGCGCGGCAGCTCCAGCGACCCGTTGCCGCCCCGGACCGCCTCCGTGACGAGCATCGCGGCGAGCGGGGCGGTGACCGAAGCCGCGCACCGGCCCTCCAGCGCTCCGAACAGCCGTCCCACCGCGTCGAATTCGGGCGCGGTGCGGTCGTCGATGCCGGGCGAGGTCAGCGCCTCCACCAACTGCCCGGTCCGCTTCGCGTCCAGCGCGTAGGGCCGGTCCGCCGCCCAACCGGCCGCCGCCGCACGCTCGTCGGGGCCGAGGGCGATGCCCGCGCACAGGGCCGCCACGGCCAACGGGCCCGCCGCGAACGGCTCGCCGGGCAGGTCGCGGGCCTCCCGGAACAGCTCCGGCGCCCGGCTCCGCCAGACGCGGGCCGCCGTCGACGCCCACACGTCCTGCGTGCCGTCCGCCGCGGCCCGCCCCGCGCACTCGTGCACCCGCAGCCCCGCGGCCCGCGCCGCCGCCGCGTCCTCGGGCAGCACCCCCACGACCCGCAGGTGCGAGCGCTCCGGCCGCCGGGTGTACGTGGAGAACGTCAACCGCTCGGCGCTCTCCGCGGGCAGGGCGACGGCCGCGAGCCCCAGCCACCGCGCCACGTCCGCGCTCCGCCGCTCCACCAGCACCACCGGCCGCCCGCCGGGCTGTTCGGCCCCTGCGGCGCGGCGCAGATCGGACAGGACGGCCGCGAGCCACGGGCCGCGCGAGACGGCGAAGTCCTCCAGGCCCTCCGACACCGGCGCCGCGCCCGGCGGCGGCGCGAGCGGGTCGGGCGCCGTGCCGCCGGGCGTCGAGGACGCCCAGTGCGGCGACCGCCACGCCTCGACCGGCAGCCGGTCGCCCGGCAGCGGGACGCCGAAGGGCAGGTGCACGGCGTGCGCGTGGAAGCCGACGCCCGCCCCCGCGCCTCGCACCGGGGCCGACCGTGCCACCAGCCGACTGCCGTCGGACAGCACGGTGTAGGTGAACGCCTGGGGGAGCGACCGCAGTTCGCCGTCGTCCGGCCGGGCGGGGGCGCCCTCGGGCAGCTCGTACCGGAGCAGCGGCTCGATCTCCGCCAGCAGCGCCCCCGACACTCCGGGGCCCACCGCCGTGAACCGGCCCTGCGCTCCCCCGTCCCCCGGCGCGGAGGTGTAGTGCACCTGTTCAAGGCTCATCTGCCGGCCCTCTTCGTCCTGCCGCGCCCGGTCCCCGCGCCACCCCGCACGGCCGGGTCGGGGGAGGAGTCCGCAGCCGCGGGGGCGACGTTACCAAGGTCCGCGGGGCCTCCTCGCCGCCCGACCGGCGGTCCGGTCTCGGTGGGGGGCGGGCCGCCGGTCGGGGACGGCCCCGTACGCGCGTACCGGCGGTCGTCACCACCCACTCCGCCAACCGGGCCGGGGACGGCCCCGTACGCGCGTACCGGCGCGCGACGGGGCCCGGCGGCGGTGACCGCGTGTATCGACGGCGTAACAGTCCATCGGCCGGGGCCCACGGGCAGCGCCGGGCAAACCTATGATCGACGCGGCGTCGAGGAGAATCGGGGAGGGCCGTGGCCTGTCAGGTGCCGTTACGCGGAGTCCGATCCGGCCTGGCGCTGGTGCTCCTGCCGATCCTGCTCACCGCGTGCTCGACGGGTTCCGGCAGCCCCGGAGCGCCGAACGGCACGGGGCCCGACCAGAGCCCCGCGGCGTCGGCGGAGGCGGCGGACGCGTTCCGCCCCGACCCCGCTCGGCTCCCGAAGGACCGGGCGGCGGCGCTCGACCTCATCGGCCGCGTCATCGCCGGACCCGACAGCTTCGGACCCGGCGTGGTCAGGCGAAGCCCGTACGAGAGCGGCCCGGCGACCTGGCCGGTGCTCGGGGCGGACTGCGTCTGGCGGCAGCGCACACCGCCCCGCGGCGTCCTGGCCACGCTCATCCGGTCCTTCGAGGTTCCCGCCGCGGCCGGGAAGGGGCCGCTGCGACTCGCCGCCGTCGTCACCGTCCACCGCACCCGCGAGGACGCGGCATGGGAGATGGCGGAGTCGATCGAGGAGACCATGCGCTGCCCCACCCAGCAACTGCGCGCGGGCGAGCTGATCGGCTCCATGGTCGCCGCCGCGCTCTTGGGCGGCGAGGCCCGGCAGGGCGGCTCCGAGGACTCCCTCAGCGAGGTCGGGGAGTACCGGAGCGCCGAACTGGGCGGGCCGCACCACTACGCCTGGCAGCAGGCCCAGCTCCTCCAGTTCACCGTCGCGGTGACCGGCAAGGGTGCGAAGGGCCGCACCGAGCGGGAGATCGACGCCCTGGTCGCCGAGGCGCAGGGAGCCATGCTCGCCCGGCTCGAAGCCGCCGTCGAGAAGCAGAGCTGAGGACGGGCGATGGACGACCTGCGACCTGCGGACCCCGCCCGGATCGGCGGGCACCGCCTCCTGGGCCGCCTCGGCGCGGGAGGCATGGGCGTCGTCTACCTCGGCCGCACCGACGCCGGAGCGCTCGCCGCCATCAAGGTCATACTGCCCGAGTACGCCGGGGACGCGGACTTCCGCACCCGCTTCCGCCGCGAGGTGGAGGCCGCCCGCAGGGTCGACAGCCCCTGGGCCGCGTCCGTCACCGGAGCCGACACCGAGGCGGAACAGCCTTGGCTGGCCACGGAGTTCGTCTCCGGGCCGACGCTCTCGGAGGTGATCGTCCAGCGCGGGCCGCTGCCCGTGCGCAGTGTCGCCGTCCTCGGCGGGCTGCTCTCCCGCGCCCTGGACGCGGTGCACGCCGCCGGACTCGTGCACCGCGACGTCAAGCCGGGCAACGTCCTGCTGACCGCCGACGGGCCCCGGCTGATCGACTTCGGGATCGCCCGCGCCGCCGACGCCACCGCCCTCACTTCCACCGGGCTCGTCGTCGGCACTCCGGGCTTCCTCCCGCCCGAGCAGGCCTCCGGCGAGGCCGCCGGGCCGCCGGGGGACGTGTTCTCGCTCGGCTGCCTCCTCGCGTACGCCGCCACCGGCCGCCCGCCCTTCGGCAGCGGCGCGGTCGACGCCCTGCTCTACCGGACCGTGCACGACGCCCCCGACCTCGGCGGCGTCGGCGACGCCGCACTCCGCGCCCTGCTGGAACGCTGCCTCGCCAAGGACCCCGGCGCGCGCCCGACCGCCGCCGAACTGCCCCTGCTGGTCGGCGAGGACGTCTCCGCCGGGGCCGGCGGGGACTGGCTGCCCGAGGACGTCGTCCGGACGATCGCGGACCGGTCCACCGCCCTGCTGGCGCTGCCCGGCATCGACGCGACCGCCATCGAGGACCCCGGCCCACCGGGCCCCGCCCCCGGCCGGCGGCGCGTCCTGCTCCTCGCGGGGGGCGGGGCGGCTGCCCTCGCCGCCGGGGCGTTCGCCGCCGTGCGACTGGGCCGGGGCGCGCCCGGCGGCGGCCGGGCGGACGGCGCCCCCGGCGGCAGCCGCCGGATCATCGGCGTGCACGCCGACCTGACGGGGCCCGGAGCGGCGGCCGGGCGCGCGCAGGAGCGCGGGGTGCGGCTCGCCGTCGACCGCTTCAACTCCGCTGCGGAACAGCCCTTCCGGCTCGCCGTGAAGGTCCTCGACGACCGGGGGGACACCGCCCGGTCCGTCCGCGTCGCCGAGGAGTTCGCCCGCGACCCGGAGGTCGTCGCGGTCATCGGTCCCACCGGCGACGCGGCCACCGGGGCGGCGCTGCCCGCCTACGACGAGGCGTCCCTGCCGGTCCTGACGGTGTCGGCCCTGCAGATCGCCTTCCCGGCCCGCGCCAACGGCTCCCTCTTCCAGGCGGCCCCCTCCTACGCCGCCCTCGCCGTCCCCGTCGTCCACCGCCTCCTGCTGCGCCCCGACGTGGAGCGGCTGGGCGTCCTGATCGACCGGTCCGGCGGCCAGGCCGCGTACCAGGCGGGCTACGCGGCGAACCTGATGACGCCCACCCTCACCACCGGCACGACCCACCCCCGCGTGATCCCCGCCGGGACGACCGAACTCGTTCCGGTGATCGAGGACTTCGTCGCCCACCGCTGCGACGCCCTCTTCTACGCCGGGGACGCGGCCGGGGCCGCCCGCGCCGCCCGCGCGCTGGCCGCCGCCTCCTTCGAGGGGCCGCGCCTGGCCCAGCACACGGTCATGGGGCCGGAGTTCCTGGAGCGCGCGGGGAAGGCCGCCGAGGGCTGGGAGTTCGTCACGCCGTTCACCGACGCGAGCGCTCCCGCGGCCACCGCGTTCGCCGCCGCCCACCGCAAGCGGTTCGGCGCACCGCCCGCCGCCTGGGCCGCCGAGGCGTACGACGCGGCGGGGCTCGCCGCCCGCGAACTGGCCGCCCTGGCCGACCGGTCGGTGCGGCCGGGGACACCGGGCCCCACCCCCACCGGCGACGGCCGCCCCAGCCGGTCCGCCCTCACCGCCGCGATCGCAGCCTCCCGCTACCAAGGCGTCTCCCGCGCCTACGCGTTCGACGGGGATCGGCAGCAACTCGTGGGCCGGGACGCCCACCTGTACCGGGTGGAGCGCGGACGGTTCCGCTACCTCGGACCGGCCCCGGAGCCGGCGACCTGACGTGCGCCCCCTCACCGCCGGGGACCCCCGCGCCGTCGGCCCGTACCGCACGCTCGCCCGGCTCGGCGCGGGCGGCATGGGCGTGGTCTACCTGGGGCGTTCGGCGGACGGGGCGCTCGCCGCCGTCAAGGTGATCCGCGCCGAGCACGCCGCCGACCCCGGCTTCCGGGTCCGTTTCCGCCGCGAGGCGCAGGCCGCCGCCCGGATCGCCGGCCCCTGGGTCGTCCCCCTGCTCGGCGCGGACACGGACGCCCGCGAGCCGTGGCTGGCCACCGCCTTCGTCCCCGCCCCCGACCTGGGCGAGGTGGTCGCCGCCGGAGGCCCGTTGCCGACGTCGACCGTGCGGGCGCTCGGCAGCCGGCTCGCGGCGGCCCTGGCCGACGCGCACGAGGCCGGGCTGATCCACCGCGACGTGAAGCCCGGCAACGTGCTCCTCGCCCTCGACGGCCCCCGCCTCATCGACTTCGGGATCGCCCGCCACGAGGGGGCCACCGCGCTGACCGCCCCGGACGCGGTGATCGGCACGCCCGGCTACCTCGCCCCCGAGCAGGCGTCGGCCGGGCCGGTCGGACCGGCGTGCGACGTCTTCTCGCTCGGCTGCGTCCTGGTGTACGCGGCGACGGGGCGGCGGCCGTTCGGGGAGGGCGGCGGGGCGGGCGCCCTGTTCCGCACGGTCCACGAGGAGCCGGACCTGGCGGGCCTGGAGCCCGCGTTGGCGCCCCTCGTCACCGCCTGCCTGGCCAAGGACCCGGCCGCCCGGCCCACCGCGAGCCGCCTCAGCGACGCGCTGGGGCCGCGGGAGACCGGGGGAGGCCCGCCGGGGCCCCGACCCCCGGAGGACCCGCGCGCGGCCTGGGGCGGGCGCGGGTCCGGGCCCCCCGCCGCCTGGGCCGTGCCGCCGGCGCTCCCCGCGCTGGTCGCCGCGCGTTCCGCCGCGGCCCTCGCCCTGCCGGACCCCGAGCCGCTCCCCGCCACCCCCGCACCGGCGCCGGGCCCGGCGAGGTCCGGCCCCTCCCGCCGGCGGCTCCTGACCACCGGGGCGGGGGCGGCGGCCCTCCTGGCGGGCGGCTCCGCCGCGGCGTGGCTGACCGGGTGGCCGCGACGCGCCGGATCCGGCGACCCGGCGGGCTCGGGGAAGCCGCCCACGTACACGATCGGGCTCCACGCCGACCTCAGCGGGCCCGGCCGGGCCACCGGCCTGGCGCACCGGCGCGGCGCGCACCTCGCGGTCGCCGACCACAACTCCCGTACGGGCGAGGGCTTCCGGCTCGCCCTGCGCACCGAGGACGACGCCGGGGACCCGCGGCGGGCGCTCCGGGCGGCCGACCGGCTGGGGGCCGACCCCGAGGTCGTCGCCGTCCTCGGGCCGACCGGCGGGGTGCTGCGCGGCGAGGTCGTCGAGCGGTACGACAGGGCGCGGCTCACCGCAGTCGTCGTCGCGGCCGGCTCGACCACCGCCTCCGACGCCGGCCTCCACCTCTGCGTGACGCGCCCCCTCGACCGGATGCTCGCCCCCGGCCTCCTCGGTCACCTCGTCCGCACCCGCCCGGCCGAGCGCATCCTCCTCGTCGAGGACACGGCCGACTCCGGGCTGGGCGCGGAGATCGGCAGCGCCTTCCGCGAAGCCGCGCCCGCCGGCGCCGCCCTCGTCGAGCACGCCCTCGGCCGCGGCGACGCCGACGCCGGCGCGGCGGCCCGGACAGCCGTACGCGGCGGGGCGGACGCCGTCGTCCACGCGGGCGGCGACGCCGCGCGGGCCGCCCGCCTGGCCGCCGCCCTGGCCGCCGAGGGGTTCACCGGCACCCGCCTCGCCGCCGGACCCGCCCTCGGGCCCGCCTTCCTCACCGGAGCGGGCGCGGCCGCCGAGGGCTGGGTCTTCGCCGAAGCGTACGCCGATCCCGCGGCGCTCCGGTCGGCGCGCGCGTTCACCGCCGCCCACCGCGAGCGCTACGGCGTACCGCCCGCCACCTGGGCCGCCGAGGCGTACGACGCGGTCGGCCTGATCGCCCGCGCCGCCGGGGCCACCAGCGCCTCGGACGGGGTGCGCGGCGGCATCGCCCAGCGCCTCGTGCGGACCGAGCACCGGGGGATCGTGCGCCGCCTCGCCTTCCACCCGGCCACCCGGCGGGTGCGCTCGGAGGGCGCGGTCTTCCTCTACCGGGTCGAGAGCGGCCGGCCCCGCTTCCTCGGCCCGTACGACCGGCTCTGACGGCTCCTGGGGCCCGGAGCCGGGCGGTCCGGGAAGCGGAGGGTGAAGCCACGGCCAGGTGTGAAGCGCTCCTGCGGCCGCGCTTAAGAAATCCTCGATGGACCGGGGCCCCGCCGTACGGCAGATTGCTCCGTGACGGCCGGGGACGGTGCGTGGAGCCGCAGGGCGTGCTCCGTCCCGTCCCGCCGCACCACCGATGAACACCCCGCCGCGGGGCCGCTGCGCCGTGCCGCCGCGACCGGGGCGTCCCCCACCGCGCACCACGCCAGGAGCCGCAGCCGTGAAGGCACTCGTCAAGCAGAAGGCCGAACCCGGACTGTGGCTGATGGACGTCCCCGAGCCGGAGTACGGCTCCACCGACGTCCTGATCAAGGTCCTGCGCACCGGGATCTGCGGCACCGACCTGCACATCCGGGCCTACGACGGCTGGGCGCGGCAGGCGGTCACCACCCCGCTGATCCTCGGCCACGAGTTCGTCGGGGAGGTCGCCGCGATCGGCTCCGACGTCGTCGACATCGCCGTGGGCGACCTGGTCAGCGGCGAGGGCCACCTCGTCTGCGGCAAGTGCCGCAACTGCCTCGCCGGCCGCCGCCACCTGTGCCGCTCCACGGTCGGCCTCGGCGTCGGGCGGGACGGGGCGTTCGCGGAGTACGTGGCGCTGCCCGCCTCCAACGTGTGGGTGCACCGGGTCCCCGTGGACCTCGACATCGCGGCGATCTTCGACCCGTTCGGCAACGCCGTGCACACCGCCCTCTCCTTCCCGCTGGTCGGCGAGGACGTCCTGATCACCGGCGCCGGCCCGATCGGCATCATGGCCGCCGCCGTCGCCAAGCACGCCGGGGCCCGCAACGTCGTCGTCACCGACGTCAGCGAGCCCCGCCTCGCGCTCGCCCGCAAGGTCGGGGCGAGCCTCGCCCTGAACGTCGCGGAGCGCACCATCGCGGACGGGCAGCGGGAACTCGGCCTCCGCGAGGGCTTCGACGTCGGCCTGGAGATGTCCGGCCGCCCCGAGGCGATGCGCGAGATGCTGGCGAACATGACGCACGGCGGCCGGATCGCGATGCTCGGCCTGCCCGCCGAGGAGTTCGCCGTCGACTGGTCCCGCGTCGTCACCTCGATGATCACCGTCAAGGGGATCTACGGCCGTGAGATGTACGAGACCTGGTACGCCATGTCCGTCCTGCTGGAGGGCGGCCTCGACCTCGCCCCCGTGATCACCGGCCGGTACGGATACGGCGACTTCGAGGCGGCCTTCGACGACGCCGCGAGCGGCCTCGGCGGCAAGGTCATCCTCGACTGGACCGCCTGACCTCCCGACCGCACCCCCTAAGGAACCCGCATGTTCGACTCCGTACGCGACGACCTGCGCACCACCCTCGACGAGATCCGGGCGGCCGGGCTGCACAAGCCCGAGCGCGTGATCGGCACCCCGCAGTCCGCGACCGTGGCCGTCACCTCCGGCGGGCGCGCCGGCGAGGTGCTCAACTTCTGCGCCAACAACTATTTGGGCCTCGCCGACCACCCCGAGGTCGTCGCCGCCGCCCACGAGGCGCTGGACCGCTGGGGCTACGGGCTGGCCTCGGTCCGCTTCATCTGCGGCACCCAGGAGGTGCACAAGGAGCTGGAGCAGCGCCTTGCGGCCTTCCTCGGCCAGGAGGACACGATCCTCTACTCCTCCTGCTTCGACGCCAACGGCGGCGTCTTCGAGACCCTGCTCGGCGCCGAGGACGCGGTCATCTCCGACGCCCTCAACCACGCCTCCATCATCGACGGCATCCGGCTCTCCAAGGCGCAGCGCCTGCGCTACGCCAACCGCGACATGGCCGACCTGGAACGGCAGCTCAAGGAGGCGTCCGGGGCCCGGCGCCGCCTCGTCGTCACCGACGGCGTCTTCTCCATGGACGGGTACGTCGCGCCGCTCCAGGAGATCTGCGACCTCGCCGACCGCTACGACGCCATGGTCATGGTCGACGACTCGCACGCCGTCGGCTTCGTCGGCCCCGGCGGGCGCGGCACGCCCGAGCTGCACGGGGTCATGGACCGGGTGGACATCATCACCGGCACCCTCGGCAAGGCGCTGGGCGGGGCGTCGGGCGGCTACGTCGCGGCCCGCGCCGAGATCGTCGCCCTGCTGCGCCAGCGCTCGCGCCCGTACCTCTTCTCCAACTCCCTCGCCCCGGTCATCGCCGCCGCCTCCCTCAAGGTCCTCGACCTGCTGGAGTCGGCCGGCGACCTGCGCGACCGGCTCAACGCCAACACCGCGCTCTTCCGCTCCCGGATGACCGAGGAGGGCTTCGACGTCCTGCCCGGCGACCACGCCATCGCCCCCGTGATGATCGGGGACGCGGCGGAGGCGGGCCGGATGGCGGAGCTGCTGCTGGAGCGGGGGGTGTACGTGATCGGGTTCTCCTACCCGGTCGTCCCGCAGGGCGCGGCCCGCATCCGGGTCCAGCTCTCCGCCGCGCACTCCACCGCCGACGTGAACCGCGCCGTGGACGCGTTCGTCGACGCGCGGGCCGCCCTGGGGGCGTAACCGGTCACCAGGGCGGACGGACCGCCGCGACCTGGGACAATGGGCTCATGATCGATGCGCGGCGGCTGCGAATCCTGCGTGCGGTGGCCGACCACCGCACCGTGACCGCGGCCGCCGCCGCGTTGTACCTGACACCCTCCGCGGTCTCCCAGCAGCTCGCCGCCCTGGAGCAGGAGACCGGCCACCGCCTCGTCGAACGCGGCGCCCGCGGCGCCCGGCTCACCGCGGCCGGGGAGATCCTGCTGAGCCACACCAACCTGGTGCTCGCCCAGTTGGAGCGGGCCGAGGCGGAGCTGGCCGAGTACAGTGCGGGCGTCGCCGGGACGGTCACGGTCGCCGCGTTCGCCACCGGCATCGGCCTCGTCCTGGCCCCCGCCCTCGCCGAGCTGGCCCGGACCGCCCCCGGCATCCGGGTCAGGGTGCAGGACGCCGAGGGCGACGCGAGCGTGCCGATGGTGCTGGACCGGCAGGTCGACGTGGCGGTGGCCGTCGAGTACCGGGGGGCGCCGGCCGAGGACGACCGGCGGCTGACCCGCGTCCCGCTGTACTCGGAGCCGTTCGACGCGGTGCTGCCGGTGGGCCACCGGCTCGCCGGTCAGGAGCAGGTGGCCGTCGCCGACCTCGCCAAGGACCCGTGGATCGGCCCCTATCCGGGCAACCCCTGCCATGACGTGGTGGTCCTGGCCTGCGAGTTCGCCGGATTCGCGCCCAGCCTCGAACACTCCTCGGACGACTTCCGGGCCGTGGTCGCGCTGGCCGGGGCGGACGCCGGGGTGGCCCTGGTCCCGAGGTCCGCGTTGCGCGGCATGGAACTGACCGGCGTGGTCGTCCGCCCGGTGGAGGGCAGCGCCCCGACCCGGCGGGTCTTCGCGGCCGTACGGCAGGGGGCCGAGGGCCACCCGCTGATCCGGCCCGTGCTGGACGCGATGGAGGCGGTCGCCGTACGGGAGGCGGGGCTGACGGGGCCGTAGGGCCGCGTGCCCGGCTCCGCGGCCCCGCGGTCCCGTCAGCCCCGCGGTCCTGCGGCCTCGCGGCCCGTGCGCGGTCCCGGCCCGGCGTCACGCGGGTTGCAGCAGGTCCCAGCGGTTGCCGTACAGGTCCTCGAAGACCGCGACCGTGCCGTACACCTCGTGGCGGGGCTCCTCCAGGAAGCGCACCCCGGCCGCGCGCATCCGGGCGTGGTCCGCCGCGAAGTCCTCCGTGTGGAGGAAGAAGCCGACCCGCCCGCCGGTCTGCGCCCCGACGGAGGCGCCCTGCTCCGGGCCGGCGGCGCGGGCCAGCAGCAGGCCGGTGCCGGGCGCCGCGCCGCGCGGGCGCACCACCACCCAGCGCGACCCGTCGCCCCGGTCGGCGTCCTCCACCAGATGGAAGCCGAGCGCGTCGCGGTAGAAGGCGACGGCCTCGTCGTAGTCGCGGACGACCAGGGTGACCAGGGCGATGTGGGACACGGCGGCGGTCCTTCCGCTGGAGGCGGCGTCGGCGGTGCGCCGACGCGGGGAGTTATACGTAACACTACCGTTCGGGCCCGCCGCCACCGCACAATGCCCCGCATGGACTTCCTCGACGGCTCGGGCGACGGCCGTCTCGCCGCGCTGGCGGACCGGGCCCGCGCGCTCGCCGACTCCGGCCCCCGCCGCGTCCTCGGCATCGCGGGCCCGCCCGGAGTCGGCAAGTCCACCCTGGCGCGGCGCCTGGTCGCCGTGCTGGACGGACGCGCCGCCCTGGTCCCGATGGACGGCTTCCACCTGGCCGCCGCCGAGCTGGACCGCCTCGGCCGCGCGGACCGCAAGGGCGCCCCGGACACCTTCGACGCGGCCGGGTTCGCCGCCCTGCTGCGGCGGCTGCGCGACCCGGACCCGGAGCACCCGGTCTACGCCCCCGTCTTCGACCGGGCCCTGGAGGAGCCGGTCGCCGGGGCGCTGCCCGTCCCGCCCGACGTGCCGCTCGTCGTGGCGGAGGGCAACTACCTGCTGCTCGACGACGGGCCCTGGGCGCCGGTGCGCGGGCTGCTGGACGAGGTGTGGTTCCTGGACCTCGACCCGGAGGTCCGTCGCCGCCGGCTCGTCGAGCGCCATGTCCGGTTCGGCAAGAGCCGCGGCCGCGCGCGGGCGTGGGTGGAGCGTTCCGACGAGGCGAACGCCCGCCTGGTGCTGAGCGGCCGGGACCGCGCCGACCTGGTCGTCCGCCTGTCGGCGCAGGAGGACCCGCCGCCGACCGCCGTGTGAGGCGCACGCGCCGGCCGAGGCCGAGGCGGCGCACATCGGCCGCACGCGCGGACGCCCGGTCCCGCCCGTCCGAGCCGCTCCCGACGCGGCACGCCGCCCTCCGGCCGGGGCCGCCCGGAGGGGGCGCGCCGCGCGGTCCGCGCCCGTAACCGGTCGCGCGCGCCCCGGCGTACGGGCAGGATGCGGTGAGCCGTCCCGCCGCCAGGAGGTCCTGATGTCCAGCCCGAGCCCGTCCGCCCAGCAGCCCGCCCCGCCCGTGCCCTTCACCGTCGAGGACTACCGGGCCCGGATGGAGCGGGCCGCCGCCTCCGCGGCCGAGGCCGGGCTCGCCGGGGTGATCGTCGCGCCGGGCCCCGACCTCGTCCACCTCACCGGCTACCGGCCCGTGAGCACCGAACGCCTCACGCTCCTCGTGCTGCGGGCCGGCCACGACCCGGTCCTGGTCGTCCCGACCCTGGAGGCCCCCGACGCGGCGGCCGCCACCGGAGCGCCCGCCCTGACCCTGCGGGACTGGACCGACGGCCGGGACCCGTACGCGGTGGCCGCCCCGCTGCTGGACCCCCGAGGCCGCTTCGGCGTCAGCGACAACGCGTGGGCGATGCACCTCCTCGGCCTCCAGCGGGAGTTGCCGGGCGCCTCCTACACCGCGCTCACCGAGGCGCTGCCGATGCTGCGCGCCGTCAAGGACGCGGCCGAGCTGGAACGGCTCACCGCCGCCGGGGCCGCCGCCGACGCCGTGTACGAGGAGATCCTGCGCGTGCGGTTCTCCGGCCGCCGCGAGGTCGACGTGGCGGCCGACCTCGCGGCGCTGCTGCGCGAGTTCGGCCACTCCCAGGTGGACTTCACCGTCGTCGGCTCCGGTCCCAACGGGGCGAACCCGCACCACGAGGCGGGCGAGCGCACCATCGAGCGCGGCGACATGGTCGTCCTCGACTTCGGCGGCCTGAAGCACGGGTACGGCTCCGACACCTCCCGTACGGTCCACGTCGGCGAGCCCACCGCCGAGGAGCAGCGCGTCCACGACATCGTCCGCGAGGCCCAGCAGGCGGGGTGCGCCGCCGTCCGGCCGGGCGTCGCCTGCCAGGAGATCGACCGGGCGGCCCGCGCGGTGATCACCGAGTTCGGCTACGGGGACCGGTTCATCCACCGCACCGGCCACGGCATCGGCGTCACCACCCACGAGCCGCCGTACATGATCGAGGGCGAGGAGCAGCCGCTCGTCCCCGGAATGTGCTTCTCCGTGGAGCCGGGCGTCTACCTGCCGGGCCGCTTCGGCGTCCGGATCGAGGACATCGTGGCCGTCACCGAGGACGGCGGACGCCGGCTCAACACCACCTCCCGCGAACTGGCCGTCGTCGCGTAGCACCCTTCGCGCGCTCAGTCGTCGGCCAGCACCGCGCACGACTCGGGCGGCAGGTGCAGCACCCCGGTGGCCCCCGGCGGCCGGACCGGCTCCCACGCGGCCAGCACCCGGCCGCCGCCCGTGCGGTGGCGGCCGGAGCCGAGCGGGATCGCGGCCGGGGCGTCCGCCAGGTTCACCGCGACCCGGATGTCGCCCCGGCGGTACGCCAGCCAGCGGGCGTCCTCGTCGAACGCGGTCTTCACCGAGGCCAGGTCGGGGTCGTGCAGGTCCGGCAACGCGCGGCGCAGCGCGATCAGTTCGCGGTACCAGGCGAGCAGCCTGGCGTGCGGTCCGCGCTCCGGCTCGTCCCAGTCGAGGCAGGAGCGGTCGCGGGTCGCCGGGTCCTGCGGGTCGGGGATCTCCTCCTCCGCCCAGCCGTGCGCGCCGAACTCCCGCCGTCTGCCCTCGCGTACGGCCCGAGCCAGCTCCGGGTCCGTGTGGTCGGTGAAGAACTGCCACGGCGTGCGCGCCCCCCACTCCTCGCCCATGAACAGCATCGGGGTGAACGGCCCCGTCAGCACGAGCGCGGCGGCGCACGCCCGGAGTCCGGGGGAGAGGGAGGCGGCGAGCCGGTCGCCGAGGGCCCGGTTGCCGATCTGGTCGTGGGTCTGGGCGTAGCCGACGAAGCGGTGCGCCGGGCTGCGCGTCACGTCGACCGGGCGGCCGTGGGTGCGCCCCCGGAAGGAGGAGTAGGTCCCGTCGTGGAAGAAGGCGGACGTCACCGTCTTGGCGAGGGCGGCGAGCGGGGCGCGGGCGAAGTCGGCGTAGTAGCCCTGGGACTCGCCGGTCAGCGCGGTGTGCAGGGCGTGGTGGAAGTCGTCGTTCCACTGCGCGTGCAGCCCCAGGCCGCCCGCCTCGCGCGGGGTGGTGGTGCGCGGGTCGCACAGGTCGGACTCGGCGATCAGCGCCAGCGGGCGGCCCAGCTCCAGGGCCAGCGCGTCGACCGCCGCCGACAGCTCCTCCAGGAAGGTGAGCGCCCGCGTGTCGGCGAGCGCGTGCACCGCGTCCAGGCGCAGCCCGTCGAGCCGGTAGTCGCGCAGCCAGGCCAGCGCGCTGCCCAGCAGGAAGGCCCGCACCTCGTCCGAGCCCGGCGCGTCCAGGTTGACCGCCGCGCCCCACGGGGTGTGGTGGGTGTCGGTGAAGTACGGGCCGAAGGCGGGCAGATGGTTGCCGGAGGGGCCCAGGTGGTTGTGGACCACGTCCAGGACCACCCCGAGCCCCAGCCCGTGCGCCGCGTCCACGAAGCGCTTCAGCCCCTCCGGCCCGCCGTACGGCTCGTGCACCGCCCACAGGCAGACGCCCTCGTACCCCCAGCCGTGCACGCCCGGAAAGGGGCAGACCGGCATCAGCGACACATGGGTGACGCCCAGCTCGGCCAGATGGCCCAACCGGGCCGCCGCCGCGTCGAAGGTCCCCTCGCGGGTGTACGTCCCCACGTGCAGCTCGTACAGGACCGCCCGGTTCAGCCGCCGCCCCGCCCACGCGTGGCGCCAGGCGTACGCGTCCTGGTCGACGACCGCGCTCGGGCCGTCCGGGCCGTCCGGTTGGCGCCGTGACCGCGGGTCGGGCAGCAGCGGCCCGCCGTCCAGCCGGAAGCCGTAGGCGTCCCCGTCCGCCGCCGCTGCCTCGGCGCGCCACCACCCCTCCCGCGCCGGATCGCGCTCCATCGCGCGGCGCACGCCCGCCGCCTCCAGCTCGACCGAGTCCGCCTCGGGGGCCCACACCTCGAACTGCATCCGCCACTCCTCGTCCCTGGACAGGTCGCCGCGTCGTCACGCGCCCTCGGGCGGGCTCCCCAGGGCCGGCGGACGTCGCACCCGCGGTGCCGGACCACTGGAGCGAGCCGGCGCCCGGCGCATAAGGTCTGCTCCTGATCATTGCCCGGCGGGGTTCTGGTCATACAGGCTCTGCCCATCCGTACAGGTTCCGCCCGACGTACGCCTGCTGGAGGCCGCCATGACCGTGCCGATGTTCCCGCCCGGCTTCCTCTGGGGAGCCTCCGCCTCCGCGTTCCAGACCGAGGGGGCGGTGGACGCCGACGGCAAGGGCCCCTCCGGCTGGGACGCCTTCGCCGCGCAGCCGGGCCGCATCAAGGACGGCGCCGACACCACGCGGGGCACCGGGTTCCACGCCCGCTACCGCGAGGACGTCGCCCTCCTCGCCGGCCTCGGGGCCGACGCCTTCCGCTTCTCCGTCAGTTGGCCCCGCGTGGTGCCCGGCGGCAGCGGAGCCGTCAACGCCGACGGGCTCGACTTCTACGACCGGCTCGTCGACGAGCTGTGCGCCCACGGCATCGCCCCCGTCCCGACCCTCTACCACTGGGACACCCCGCTCCCGCTGGAGGAGGCCGGGGGCTGGCTCCACCGGGACACCGCCCACCGCTTCGCCGAGTACGCGGGCATCGTCGCCGAACGCCTCGCCGACCGCGTCCCCCTGTGGATCACGATCAACGAGCCCGCCGAGGTCACGCTGCTCGGCTACGCCCTCGGCGCGCACGCCCCCGGCCGCGCCCTCCTCTTCGACGCCCTGCCCGCCGCCCACCACCAGCTCCTCGCCCACGGCCTGGCCGTCCGCGCGCTGCGGGCGGCCGGCGCGGACAACATCGGCGCCGCCCTCTCGCACGCCCCGGTCTGGACGGCCGGGGAGACGGACGGGGACCAGCAGGCCGCGCGGTTGTACGACACGCTCACCAACTGGCTGTTCGCGGACCCGATCCTCACCGGCCGCTACCCGGACGAGGGCCTCGCCGCCCTGATGCCCGGCCCGGTCGCCGACGACCTGAGGACCATCTCCACGCCGCTCGACTGGTACGGCGTGAACTACTACAACCCGACGCTCGTCGGAGCCCCCGCCCCGGACGCCCTGGAGACCTTCTCCGGCTTCACGATGCCCGACGCCCTCCCCTTCGGCATACGCGAGATCGAGGGGTACGAGAGGACCGGCCTCGGCCGACCGGTCGTCCCCGAGGGGCTGACCGAGATCCTCACCGCCCTCCGCGACCGCTACGGCGACCGCCTCCCCCCGCTCCACATCACCGAGAACGGCTGCGCCCTGGACGAACCGCACGCCGACGACCGGCGGATCGCCTACCTGGAGAGCCACCTCACCGCCCTGCGCGCGGCGATGGACGCCGGAGTGGACGTGCGCGGCTACTTCACCTGGTCGCTCACCGACAACATCGAGTGGACGGAAGGGGCCTCCCAGCGGTTCGGCCTCGTCCACATCGACTACGACACGCTCGCGCGTACCCCGAAGCGCTCCTACGCCTGGTACCGCGACCTGATCCGCGCTCAGAAGCACGGCAGGTGCGATCCGCCCGCCGAGGAGGCGCACGCCGCGCCCTCCGTGTGACGCCGCCCATGCGGGAAACGGGGTCTCATCTGGACACTCCGGCCCCTCGGCCCGACAATCGTCAACGTGACGTCCTCCCACGAGTCCCACACGCATCCCGCGCGGCTGTCGGACGCCCAGCGCGACCGTGTCGTCGACGTGCTCAGAGAGGGCGCCGCGCAGGGAAGGCTGTCGCACGACACGTTCATGCGGCGCATGGAGCTGGCCCTCGTCGCCCGGAGCCCCGAGGAGCTGCGGGCGCTCACCTTCGACCTGGAGACCGGAAGCCGCTGGTCCCAGGGGCTCGTCCGGGCCGTGGGCGGGGTCTCCGCCTTCCCCGGCCGCCTCCGCCGGGCCTGGCGCACCGAACGCCTGCCCAAGCTGCTCCTCCCCGCCCCGAGCCCGCACCCCCTGCTCATAGGCCGCGACCCGACGAACGGGCTGCGCCTCAACCACGAGACGGTCTCCCGGCTGCACGCCGAACTCACCGTGCAGCACGGCCGCTGGGTCCTGCGCGACCTCGGATCGACCAACGGCACCTGGGTCAACGGCCAACGGCTCGTCGGCTCCCTGCCGGTGCGCGACGGGGACCAGGTCGGCTTCGGCCGCATGGACTTCCGCCTCACCGCCCCGAGCCCCCGCCCGCCCGAGCCCCCGGCCGCGCTGCCCCCGGCGCTCCCGCCGGCCTGAACGCCCGCGCCCGGCAGGCCGCTCACGCCCGGTCCGCGGACCCCTCCCGTACGGAACCGGTCGCCCCCGCCCTGCGCAGCAGGGCCACCGGCCGCTCCGCGAACAGCTCGCCCGCCGCCACCGCCCCGCCCGCGAACGCCCGGCCCGGCGTGTCCGACAGCACGTCCCGCCACGGGCCACCGGCGGGCAGCTCCACCACCGTCTCCCGCCAGCCCCCGCTCTCGGCGAGCCGCAGCGACAGGCGGGTCACCGCCGTGACCACCTCGCCGCTCCGGCAGAACGCCACCACATGGGCGGCGGCCGGGCCGCGGGCCGCCAGCGGCGCGTACGTCCCCGACCCGCCGAACACCTCCGGCAGCTCCCGGCGCAGCCCGAGCGCCGCCGCCGTCAGCGCCCGCTTCTCGTCCCCGGCCTCGGGCCGCCGGAACGGCCGCCGGTTGTCCGGGTCGACCAGCGCCACGTACTCGCTCTCCGTGCCCTGGTAGAGGTCCGGCACCCCCGGCATCGTCAGGTGCACCAGCGCCGCCCCCAGCACATGGGCGCGGACGTGCGGAGCCACCGCGTCCGCGAACGCGGTGACCAGGGCGCGAGCCGCGCCCGCCCCGTCGCCCGGACCGGCGGCGACGAAGTCCGCCACCGCCCGCTCGTACGCCGGATCGGGCTCCGTCCAGCTCGTGGACAGGCCCGCCTCGCGCACCGCCTTCACCAGCGCGGGCGTGAGCCGCTCCGTCAGCTCCTCGGGCGGCAGCTCCGCGCAGCCGTACGCCGACTGCCAGGTCTGCCAGGCCACCTGCCGGTCCGGGGCGGCCGGGGCCGTCGCCGCCGTCAGCTCCGCCACCAGGGCCGCCCACCGGGCCGGGCACTGCGACAGCACCGCGACGCGGGCCCGGACGTCGGCGCTGCGCTTGGTGTCGTGCGTGGTCAGGACCGTGCCGGTGGCCGGCCACTCGCGGGCGATCCGGGCCGCGAACGCGTGGAACTCCGCCGGATCCACCGCGGGCCGCTCCGGGTCCCCGCCCACCTCGGTGGCCGAGACCAGCGGGACGTACCGGTAGAACGCGGTGTCCTCCACCGACTTGGCGTGCAGCGCGGACGCCGTCTGCGCGAACCGGGCGCAGAACGCGGCCCGCTCCTCGCCGCCGCCGAGCCGCCCGAGCGCCAGATCCCGTACGACGTCGACGGCCGCGGCCTCCTCCGGCACGGAGAACACCGCCTTCGCCTCCCGCACCGCCCGGTCCGGAAGGGCCTCCTGCGCCCCGCGGCCGCCCGGCCCGCCGGCCGTGGCGTACGGGCGGTAGACCGGCACGCGCACCAGCAGCTCCACCACGGCCGTCCGCAGGGCCCAGGGGGCGTGGTCGCGCAGCGCGGGGTCCGCGGCGCAGACGGCCGCCGCCTGCCGGGTCAGCCACGCCGTCTCGGCGGCCAGTTCGCGGGTCGCCACCCGGTACGCGGCCCGGCGCGCCGTCGCCGGCCAGGAGCCGCCGCGGTCGTCCGGCGGGGCGGCGAACGCGCGGTAGCGGTCCACCAGCTCCGCCGCGCCGTCCGGGTCGGTGAAGAGCCCGTCGATCCGGCGCAGCGCGTCGTAGCCGGTGGTCCCCGCGACCGCCCAGTCAGCCGGGAGGCGTTCGTCGCCGGTGAGGATCTTCTCCACCACGGTCCAGCGGCCGCCGGTGGCCTCGTGCAGCCGCGCCAGATAGGCGGCGGGCACGGCGAGGCCGTCCGGGTGGTCGACGCGCAGCCCGTCCAGCACCCCGTCGCGGAGCAGTTCGAGGATCTTGGCGTGGGTGGCGTCGAAGACCTCGGGGTGCTCGACGCGGACCCCGATCAGCTCGGAGACGGTGAAGAACCGCCGGTAGTTCAGCTCGGTGCGGGCCAGCCGCCACCAGCCGAGCCGGTAGTGCTGGGCCTCCAGCAGCTCCGGCAGCGGCAGCCCCGCCGTCCCCGCGCGCAGCGGGAACTCCTGCTCGCCGTAGCGCAGCACCTCCCCGTCGACCCGGAGGCCGCCCAGCTCCCCGCCGAGCGGCCCGGCGAGCACCGGCAGCAGCACCTTGCCGCCGCCCGCCGCCCAGTCGATGTCGAACCAGCGGGCGGCGGGCGAGGCGGGGCCCTCGCGCAGCACCTCCCGGAGCCGGTGGTTGTACCGGGGCGCGGCCGCCATGTGGTTCGGGACGATGTCCACGACCAGCCCGAGCCCGTTCGCGCGGGCCGCCGAGGCCAGCGACCGCAGCCCCTCCTCACCGCCCAGCTCCGCGCGGACCCGGCCGTGGTCGACCACGTCGTACCCGTGCCGGGAGCCGGGCACCGCCTCCAGGACGGGCGACAGGTGCAGATGGGAGACGCCGAGCGCGGCCAGGTACGGCACGGCCTTCTCGGCGGCGGCGAAGGGGAAGTCGGGCTGGAGCTGGAGCCGGTACGTCGCGGTGGGCGTCATGGTCTCCTCCGTACCCCGTCCGGCGCCGACCGTGTCGTCCCCGGCGGCCCTCTCACCCCCGCCGAACCTCCCCGGCCGCCCCGCGCGGCTCACTCCGACCGCTTCAGGACGGTGAGGCTACGCCCGATCAGCGCCACCCGCTCGCCCTCCGCCACCTTCGGCCCGGCCCCCCGCTGCACGCCCTCGTCCCGCGCGGTGTCGACGACGACCTGCCACTGCTCGCCGTGGCCGACCGGGACGGCGAACTCCAGCGTCTCGGCGCTCGCGTTGAACATCAGCAGGAACGAGTCGTCGAGGATGCGCTCGCCGCGCGGGCCGGGCTCGGAGATCGCGTGCCCGTTGAGGAACACGGTCATCGCCTTGGCGTGGGCGGCCTGCCAGTCCTCCCGCGTCATCTCGTCGCCGTCGGGGGTGAACCAGGCGATGTCGGACAGCTCGTCGTGGGTGCCCTCCACCGGCCGCCCGTGGAAGAAGCGGCGGCGCCGGAAGACCGGGTGGTCGCGGCGCAGCCACACCATGGACCGGGTGAACTCCAGCAGGGCCCGGCGGGCGTCGTCGGCGGGGTCCTCCGGGTCGGGCCAGTGCATCCAGGACAGCTCGTTGTCCTGGCAGTAGGCGTTGTTGTTGCCCTGCTGCGTGCGGGCGAACTCGTCGCCGTGGCTCAGCATCGGCACGCCCTGGGAGAGCATCAGCGTGGCGATGAAGTTGCGCGTCTGACGGGCCCGCAGCCGGAGGATCTCCGGGTCCCCGGTGTCGCCCTCCGCCCCGCAGTTCCAGGATCGGTTGTGGCTCTCGCCGTCCCGGTTGCCCTCGCCGTTGGCCTCGTTGTGCTTCTCGTTGTACGCGACCAGGTCGTGCAGGGTGAACCCGTCGTGGCAGGTGGTGAAGTTGATCGAGGCGAGCGGCCGCCGCCCGTCGTCCTGGTACAGGTCGGAGGAGCCGGTGAGCCGCCCGGCGAACTCCGCCAGCGTGCGCGGCTCGCCCCGCCACAGGTCGCGGACCGTGTCGCGGTACTTGCCGTTCCACTCGGTCCACAGCGGCGGGAAGTTCCCCACCTGGTAGCCGCCCTCGCCCACGTCCCACGGCTCGGCGATCAGCTTCACCTGGCTGACCACCGGGTCCTGCTGCACCAGGTCGAAGAACGAGGAGAGCCGGTCCACCTCGTGGAACTGGCGTGCGAGCGTGGCCGCCAGGTCGAAGCGGAAGCCGTCCACGTGCATCTCGGTGACCCAGTACCGCAGCGAGTCCATGATCATCTGGAGCACGTGGGGGGACCGCATCAGCAGGGAGTTGCCGGTGCCCGTGGTGTCCATGTAGTACCGCTGGTCGTCGGTCAGCCGGTAGTACGAGGCGTTGTCCAGGCCGCGGAAGGAGAGCGTCGGGCCCAGGTGGTTGCCCTCCGCCGTGTGGTTGTAGACCACGTCGAGGATGACCTCGATGCCCGCCTGGTGCAGCGCCTTCACCGCCTGCTTGAACTCCAGCACCTGCTCCCCGCGCTCGCCCCAGGAGGCGTAGGCGTTGTGCGGGGCGAAGAAGCCGATGGTGTTGTAGCCCCAGTAGTTGGCGAGCCCCGCGTCCACCAGCCGGTGGTCCTGCACGAACTGGTGGACGGGCATCAGCTCGATCGCGGTCACGCCCAGCTCGGTCAGATGGGCGATCACCTCCGGGTGCGCCAGCCCCGCGTACGTGCCGCGCAGCTCCGGCGGCAGCTTGGGGTGCAGCATCGTCAGGCCCTTCACATGGGCCTCGTAGATCACCGTGCGGTGGTAGTCCGTCCTGGGGCGGCGGTCGTCGCCCCAGTCGAAGTACGGGTTGACCACGACCGAGCTCATGGTGTGCGGGGCCGAGTCGAGGTCGTTGCGGGCGTCCGGCCGGCCGAACGGATAGCCGTACACCGCCTCGCCCCACGCGATCTCCCCCGCCACCGCGCGGGCGTACGGGTCCAGCAGCAGCTTCGCCGAGTTGCACCGCTGCCCGCGCTGCGGCTCGTAGGGCCCGTGCACCCGGAAGCCGTACCGCTGCCCCGGCATCACGCCGGGCAGATAGGCGTGGCGCACGAAGGCGTCGCTCTCGCGGAGCTCCACCGCCGTCTCCGAACCGTCGTCGTGCAGCAGGCACAACTCGATCCGGTCGGCGGCCTCGGAGAAGACCGCGAAGTTGGTGCCGGCGCCGTCGTACGTGGCGCCGAGGGGATACGCGTGTCCCGGCCAGACCTGCATAGATACGACTCTTCCACTTCTGATCCGGGTGCGGTGGCTTTCCTCGGCCCGTTCCCCACCGATACTCCCCGAAAGTGGGGCGCTCTCCTAGGACGTCGCGCGGTGCGGCCGCATCCCGTCGGCTGACTCCAGCCACATCGGTCAACTTCGGACACGTGGCCGCCGCCCCGGACGCGCTTGCGGAACCCGCTGCCCGCCCGCCGCCCGCTCCCCGCCTGGGAAGCGGGCGTCCCCGCGCTATGAATCAGCTCACTCCACCCGATCCCGGCGGAGGGAATCAGCCGGAGCGCCGGAGGAGTTGGGAAAGTGGCGCGCGCATCGGGCTGCGTCCGATCACGCTCCCGGAGTACCCTTCCTTGATCGTTGGGTGGGGGAGTGGAAGGCGGTACGCGGGTGAGCTCGGGAGGGTTCGAGCTGCCCCCAGGTGACGCAGGTCACGAGGGGGAATCGACCGATGCGCCGCCTGGGGCGGTGTCCCTTGCGCAGCCCATGGAGATCGGCGCCGAGCTGGAGTGGGGGCCGGAGGCCTGGAACGAGGTCCGCACCCGCGCCCAGCGGGCCGGGCGCGCCTATATCTGGCTGAATCTGGTCGAACAGCGTCTGCGGGCCGTCGTCGCCGCGGTGCTCCGGCCGATCTACGAGCCGGTGCACGGCGAGGAGTGGGTGGTCGCCGCGGCCGGACCCGCCGGCCAGGAGTGGGTGCAGCGCGCCGTGGCCGTGCGCGAGGTCTCGCGCCGCAAGGGCTATCTGCTGGACCCGGCCGACGACAACGTCCTCAGCTTCCTGACGCTGCCGCAACTGCGCGAGCTGATGGTCCAGCACTGGCCCTGCTTCGAGCCGTACTTCGACGACCGGCGCGACGTCGAACTGGCCCTCGACGAGCTGGAGGTCGCGCGCAACGTCGTCTCCCGCAACCGCGCGCTGAACGAGGCGGTCCTCGCCCAGGCCGAACGCGCCTCCGCCCGCCTCCTCGACATCCTCGGCAGCGGCGCCGGGGCGCCCTCGGCCGACCGGCTGCCGGTGGACGCCGTGGAGGAGCTGGTCGGCGACCGGTACGCCGACGTCGTCTCCGTCCACCCCGACCGGGTCAGGCTCCAGCGGCAACTGCCCGCCGAGGACCTGTTCGGAGGGGCGCGGCGGCTGGACGCCGTCGGGATAGGGCTCAACCTGCTCGTGCAGAACTTCTCCGGCCGCCGGCTGGTCCGGCTCGCCGAGTCCGGCTGCCGCGTCCGGCTGCTGTTCATCAACCCGGCCAGCAGCGCGGTGCGCCGCCGGGAGCGGGAACTGGGCCTCAAGAAGGGCGAGCTGAGCCGGTCGGTGGAGATGAACATCCTCCACATGCGCCGGGTCCGCTCCAAGCTCCGCGATCCGGGCGCCTTCGAGATCCAGGTCTTCGACGAGACCCCGCGCTTCACCGCCTACCTGGTCGACGGCGACGGCCCGGACGCCGTGGGCGTCGTCCAGCCCTACCTGCGCCGCGCGCGGGGCATGGAGGCGCCCGTCCTGGTGCTGCGCGGCGGCGGCCGCCGCACGGTGGTGCGGGCGGGCCAGGACAGCGAGCACGGCCTCTTCGAGACCTACCGCGAGGAGTTCGAGTCGGTCTGGGCGGATTCGCGCCCGGTCTCCTGACGACCCGTTCACACCGCGCCGAAGGCGGGCAGGAGATCCGGAGACCGGCCTTCGCGCGACCCCCTGGGCGCGGCCGGCCCGTGCGGGCCCGGCGGCGATGTCAGTGGTGCGTGGGAGGGTGGTCACCACTTGGGGGAGCGCACCACGAAGGAGGTATCCGGATGAGCTGGCACCGGGGAACACTGGTCGGCTTCGACCTGGAGACGACGGGCACCGACGTCGAGACCGACCGGATCGTCACCGCCGCACTCGTCCGGCTGGAGCCGGACGGCGCCGTCGCCGAGCAGCGCACCTGGCTGCTCGATCCGGGGGTGGCGATACCCGAACAGGCGTCGGCCATCCACGGCATCGGCACCGAGCACGCCCGCAGGCACGGCGCCCGCGCGGCCTCGGCCGTCGAGGAGATCGCCCACGCGGTCGCCGAGGTGCTGGGCTCGCGGGTCCCGCTGGTCGTCATGAACGCCCGCTACGACCTCTCCCTCCTGGACCGCGAGTGCCGCAGGCACGAGCTGGCGTCGGTCGAGGAGCGGATCGGCGGCGCGCCATCGCCCGTCATCGACCCGCTGGTCATCGACAAGCACGTCGACAAGTACCGCAAGGGCAAGCGGGCCCTCCAGGCCCTGTGCGACCACTACGGGGTGACGCTCGACGGCGCCCACGACGCGACCGCGGACGCGGTGGCCGCCGTGCGCGTCGTGCGCCGGATGGGGGAGCGGCACCGCCCGGTCGCCGCCCTGCCGCCGGCCGAGCTGCACGCCCTTCAGATCCGGGCGGCCGCCGAGCAGTCGGCCTCCCTCCAGGCCTACCTGCGGCGCACCGCCGACCCGGCGGCCGTCGTCGAGCCCTCCTGGCCGGTGATCCCGCGCAGCCGGTGACGGGCGGGAGCGGCCGGCCCTGGGGGGCGTCCGGCGGATCAGGGCCGGACAGGCCGCGGTGTCCGGTGCGGTGCGTCGCAAGGCGCTGGAATGCCCTCACCGCGGAGCGCTTCGGGTGTTCCGGCAACGCCGCGAGGCGCCGTGCCAGGCGCCGCGGACCCGGCTCTGATCCGCTGGACACCCCCTAGAAGGGGTGCCACCGCACCTCCGGATCGCCCTCCCGCAGCGAGGCGACCCGGCGGCGGAATTCGGCGAGGGCCCTCGGGTTCGCCGGGGCGTGCTGGGCGACCCAGGCGCAGCTCGCCGTCTCGCGGGCGCCGCGCAGGACCGCGCACCCCTCCCACTCCCGTACGTCCCAGCCGTAGGCGGAGGTGAAGGCGTCGTAGTCCGCCGCGGGCAGCCCGTAGCGGTCGCGGGAGAGGGCGAGGACGACCAGGTCGTGCTCGCGCAGGTCGGCGGAGAAGGTCTCCAGGTCGACCAGGACCGGGCCGTCGGGCCCGACATGGACGTTGCGCGGGAGCGCGTCGCCGTGGATGGGGCCCGGAGCCAGCCGGGGGACCAGGGCGGCGGAGGCGGCCGCGAAGCCGTCGCGGCGCGCCCGGAGGTAGTCGGCGTCGGCCGGGTCGATCGCGTCGCCCGCCAGGCTCAGCCACCGCTCCACGCCGCCCAGCAGCTCCCGGCGCGGCAGGGTGAGGTCCGCCGGGGCGGGCAGTGCGTGGACCAGGGAGAGCAGCGGCGCGAGGTCGCGCGGCTCGGCGGGGCGCACCGGGTCGGGGAGCCGGTGCCAGAACGTCACCGGGTGGCCCCCGACCAGGCGGACGCCGTGCTCGGCCGCGCGGACGGCGGGGACGCCGGAGGCGGCGAGCCAGGCGGCGAGGGCCACTTCGCGTTCGGCCCGCTCGACCAGTTCGGGGTGGCCGGTGGCGTCCCGCCCGACCTTGGCCACCAGGTCCCCGGCGGCGAACACCGCGTTCTCGCCCAGCGCGATCAGCTCCGCCGTGCCGGGGAGGCCGGCGGCGGTCAGCACCTCACGCGCACGCATCTCGTCCATGGGTGCGATTTTCGCATCCCCGCAGGCCACCTTGACGAACCGGCGTCCCCTCAGCACGATGACGGGGATTATCTGACCGCCAGAAGGGGAGAAAGCGGCTCTAAAGCGCATTCGGTGACACAGCCGACAGAGAGGGCTTCTTCGTGACATCGGTGGCCGCGGTGAAACGGTCCGGCCCGGACGGCCCCCATGGCGGACCGGCACGGGAGCGGCGGCCGGGCCGGAAGGGGGGCGCGGCCCTCGACGGCCTCGGCGCCTGGTTCCTGGTGCTGCCCGCGCTCCTGCCGATCCTCGTCCTCAGCGTCGGACCGCTCCTCTACGGCATCGCGCTGGCCTTCACCGACGCGCAGTCCGGCCGCACCCGCTCCACCCGGTGGATCGGCGTCCTGAACTTCCAGGACCTGCTGCACGACACCCTGTTCTGGGAATCGTTCCGGATCGGCCTGCTCTGGGCGCTCGGCGTGACCGTCCCGCAGTTCCTCCTGGCCCTCGGCCTCGCCCTGCTGCTCGACCAGGACCTGAGGATGCGCTGGCTGGCCCGCGCGCTGGCGATCATCCCCTGGGCGATGCCCGAGGTCGTCGTCGGCATCATGTGGCGGCTCGTCTACCACCCCGACGCGGGCATCCTCAACGAGACCGTCCGCGACCTGGGCCTCGGCGACGGCCGGGACTGGCTCACCGGCCTCGCCACGGCGCTGCCCGCCGTGATCCTGGTCGGCGTCTGGGCGGGGATGCCGCAGACCACCGTGGCCCTGCTCGCCGGCCTGCAGAACACCCCGCGCGAACTCCACGAGGCGGCGGCCCTGGACGGAGCGGGCGCCTGGCGGCGCTTCCGTACGGTCACCTGGCCCGCGTTGAAGCCGATCGCCCTGTCCGTCACCGCGCTCAACCTCATCTGGAACTTCAACTCCTTCGCCCTCGTCTACGTCATGACCAGCGGCGGACCCGGCGGCCGCACCCGGCTGCCGATGCTCTTCGCCTACGAGGAGGCCTTCCGCTACGGGCAGTTCGGCTACGCCGCGGCGATGGGCTGCGCGATGGTCGCGGTGGTCTCCGTACTCCTCGCCTGCGGTCTCGCCGCCCGGCTCCGGGGAGGCGGGGCGCGATGAGGCGGCGCTCCGGCGGGGCCGCGCGGGCCGGACGGTACGCGGCGCTCCTGGCGTACCTGGCCTTCCTGGCCCTGCCGTTCCTGTGGCTGGTCTCGACGGCCTTCAAGCCCGCACGGGAGCTGGGCTCGCTGCACCCCGCCTGGATTCCCGAGCGGCCCACCCTGGACAACTTCCGCCAGGCCTTCGACGAGCAGCCGCTGCTCCAGGCCGCCGCGAACTCCCTGGCCGCCGCCGCCGGCGCCGCGCTCGTCGCCGTCGTCATCGCGACCCCGACGGCCTACGCGATCGCCCGCCACCGCGGCCGGCTCGCCACCGCCGCGACCGGCTGGGTCGTCGTCAGCCAGGCGTTCCCGTTCGTCCTGGTGATCATCCCGCTCTTCCTGGTCCTGAAGAACCTGCGCCTGGTCAACACCCTGGGGGGCCTGGTCCTGGTCTACGTCGTCTGGTCGCTGCCCTTCGCCCTGTGGATGCTCGCCGGATACGTGCGCGCCGTGCCGACCGAACTGGAGGAGGCCGCCGCCGTCGACGGGGCGGGCCGGGTGCGGACCCTCGTCTCGGTCGTCGCCCCGCTGCTCGCCCCCGGCATCGTCGCCACCGCCCTGTTCGCGTTCATCACCGCGTGGAACGAGTTCTTCTTCGCCCTCGTCCTCCTCAAGACCCAGGAGAAGCAGACCTTGCCGGTCGTCCTGACCCACTTCCTCGGCGCGGAGGGCGTGGCCGACCTCGGCCCGCTGGCCGCCGCCGCGTTCCTCGCCACCCTGCCCTCCCTCGCCGTCTTCGCCGTCATCCAGCGGCGGATCACCGGCGGGATGGCGGCCGGGGCGGTGAAGCGCTGATGCGGGCCCCGGCCCGGCGGGCGGCCGCGGCGGCCACCGCCCTGGCCCTGCTGCTGACCGGCTGCTCCGGCGGCGCGGACGGGCGGGACGCGGACGGAGTGATCCGGCTCCGGTTCCAGTCGTTGGCCTGGCAGGAGGAGTCCGTGGCGGCGACCAGGGGACTGGTGGAGGAGTGGAACGCGGCCAACCCCGGCGTACAGGTGGAGTACGTCCAGGGGAGCTGGGACAACGTCCACGACCAGTTGCTGACGTCCTTCGAGGGCGGTGAGGCGCCCGACGTCATCCACGACGCCTCCGACGACCTGGCCGACTTCGCGTACGGCGGCTACCTCGCGGATCTGCGCCCCCTCCTCCCGGACCGGCTCCGGGCCGACATCCCCGAGCGGTCCTGGCGCACCACGACGTTCGGCACGGGCGTCTACGGCGTGCCCTTCCTCCAGGAGCCGCGGGTCCTGATCGCCGCCACGGAGCCGCTGAAGGACTCCGGCGCCCGCATCCCGACCCCGGAACACCCCTGGAGCTGGGCGGAGTTCCGCCGGGTCGCGGCGGACCTGACGGGGAAGGGGCGGCACGGGGTCGCCTGGCCGCTCAAGGAGCCGGTCTCCGTCACCCTCAACCTGGGCCTGTCCGCCGGCGGGCGGCTCTTCCACCGGGACGGCGACGGCAGGGCGGTGCTGCGCTTCGAGCGGGGCGACCGCGTGGTGGCCGGCACCATCCACGACCAGGTCAACACCGACCGCAGCGCCGCCCGCAGCGCCCTCGGCATGAGCGGGTCGGACGTCCTGCCGGGCTTCTTCGGCGGCAGGTACGCGATGGTCCCGCTCGGCTTCTCCTACCGCCAGCAGATCGTCCAGCAGGCCCCCGAGGGATTCGACTGGACGGTGCTGCCGATGCCCGCGGGCGAGGGCGGACCGGTCCAGGGGGTGAGCCCGCAGACGCTGTCCGTCGCCGAGGAGAGCCCGCACAAGGAGGAGGCGGTCCGCTTCATCGACTTCCTGCTGCGGCCCGCCCCCATGGTGCGCCTCGCCCGCGGCGACTGGATGCTGCCCACCGGGAGCGGGGCCCTCGCGCACCCGTCGCTGCGCACGGCCGAGCACGGCTGGGCCGTCGGCGCCGCACTCGCGCGGGGGCTGCGCCCCGCTCCCGCCTCCCCGGTGCGCGGCTACCCCGAGTGGAAGGACAAGGTGGCGACGCCCGCCCTCCAGGAGTACTACAGCGGCGCGATCGACGCCGACGAGCTGCGCGGGCGGTTGGTGGACGACGGGAACCGGGTGCTCGCCCGCTACCAACGCTGAGGGAGGGGCGGACGAAAAGGATTGCACGAGACGTCTCGTCTCGTTTACGGTGGCGGCATGACGGAATCCCCGCGTGCCCACATCGCCATGTTCTCCATCGCCGCCCACGGGCATGTGAACCCGAGCCTCGACGTCATCCGCGAACTCGTCGACCGTGGACACCGCGTCAGCTACGCCATTCCGGCCCCGTTCGCCCGGAAGGTGGCCGCCACCGGCGCCGAGCCCGTGGTCTACACCTCGACCCTCCCCACCGACGACGACCCCGACGCCTGGGGCACCGAGCTGATCGACCACCTCGAACCCTTCCTCGACGACGCCGTCCAGGCGCTCCCCCGGCTCGCGGAGGCCTTCGCGGGCGACGAACCCGACCTCGTCCTGCACGACATCACCTCCTATCCCGCCCGCGTCCTCGCCCACCGCTGGGGCGTTCCCGCGGTCTCCCTCTGGCCCAACCTGGTGCCCTGGGAGGGGTACGAGGAGGAGGTCGGCGATCCGATGGCCGCCGAGCTGAAGCAGACCGAGCGCGGCCGGGCGTACTACGCGCGCTTCGCCGACTGGCTCGCCTCCCACGGCCTCGGCCACGTCTCCAGCGACGCCTTCGTCGCCCGTCCGCGCCGCGGCCTCGTCCTGATCCCCGAGGCGCTCCAGCCCAACGCCGACCGGGTGGACCGCGCGATGTACACCTTCGTCGGGGCCTGCCAGGGCGACCGCGCCGACCAGGGGGAGTGGCGGCGGCCGGACGGGGCGGAGAGGGTGCTGCTGGTCTCGCTGGGCTCCTCGTTCACCAAGCAGCCCGCCTTCTACCGGGAGTGCGTCAAGGCGTTCGGCGGCCGGCCGGGCTGGCACGTGGTGCTCCAGATCGGGGCCCACGTCGACCCCGCCGACCTCGGCGACGTACCCGGCAACGTCGAAGTGCGTTCGTGGGTCCCGCAGTTGTCCGTGCTGAGGCAGGCCGACGCCTTCATCACCCACGCCGGCGCGGGCGGCAGCCAGGAGGGGCTGGCCACCGGCACGCCGATGGTGGCCGTGCCGCAGGCCGTTGACCAGTTCGGCAACGCGGACATGCTCCAGTCGCTGGGCGTGGCCCGGCACGTCCCCGCGGAGGAGGCCGACGCCGCGACCCTGCGCGAGGCGGTGCTCGCCCTGGTGGACGACCCCGAGGTGGCCGCCCGGTGCCGGCGGTTGCGCGAGCGGACGGCGCGGGAGGGCGGCACCCGCCGGGCGGCCGACCTCATCGAGGCCGAACTGCCCGTCCGGGCCGCGCCGCCGGCCTGAGCCCCGTACGCTCCACGCCCCGCTCCCCGTGCCGCGCCCGGCGGCTTCCGGGGGCGGGGCGTTCGCGTGCCGAACCGGTCGAGCGCCCGCCGGGACGGGCCGGTCGGCGCATCTGCACGCTCGCCCTGCCGACTCCACACCCGGTCCCGGCCGTTCACCCCCGCCGCCCACACCTTCACGGATCTCCACGTGTCTCCACGCGGCGACGCCCCCGCTCCCAGGGGCGGCGCGAGGGTGCGGGAGAGGCGCGGCGGGGGGCCGTCCGTCGGACCTGTCACCGCTCTGACCAGGTCTTATGTGGTGAAGGTGGCGTGGTGCGCGGTCGGTCGGCACGGCCTGGTCCGCTGGGGGCGGGCCGCGCGGACCGGCGAGGACCGGCCATGGCCGATTCGTTGTCACGCCCCCTCGTCCCGGACGCCGCGGCTCTCCGCAGCTCTTGATCTGTGCCCGTCAATCCGTCAGGGTTTCGAGCCAGCCCCGGAGATCTTCCGGCCGAGGGCCGTCCCCCCACGAAGAATGACGAGGAGTCCCCTCTTCATGGCCAACCACCAGCGCACCCGTCGCCTCAAGCCGACCGCCGCGATCACCGCCGTGGCGGCCGCGGCCGGCGCCGCCCTCTTCGGCGCCTCGTACGCCGGAGCCGCACCGCCTCCCCTGGGTACGGTCCACGGCGCGGACGCCGCGACCGCCGTACCGGGCAGCTACATCGTGATGCTGGACGAGGCGAGGGCCGACAAGTCCCGGCTCGCCGCGGAGTACGGCGGCGAACTGCGGCGCACCTACTCCGCCAGCATCGAGGGCTTCTCCGCCGACGGCCTCTCGGAGACCGAGGCCAAGCGCCTCGCCGCCGACCCGGCCGTCGCCAAGGTGGTGCAGAACAAGCGGTTCAGGGTCGCCGCCACCCAGGACGACCCGCCGTCGTGGGGCCTGGACCGGGTCGACCAGACCGCGACCGCGGGCGACAAGGCGTACACCTACCCGGACTCCGGCGGCGAGGGCGTCACCGCGTACGTCATCGACACCGGCGTCCGCGTCACCCACAGCGACTTCGGGGGCCGGGCCGCCTCGGGCTTCGACGCCGTCGACAACGACGACGACGCGGACGACGGCAACGGGCACGGCACCCACGTGGCGGGCACCATCGCCGGCGCCGCGCACGGGGTCGCCAAGAAGGCGAGGATCGTGGCCGTCCGGGTGCTGGACGACAACGGCTCGGGCACCACCGAGCAGGTCATCGCCGGAATCGACTGGGTCGCCGCCAACGCCGACGGCCCGTCCGTCGCCAACATGAGCCTCGGCGGCGGAGCCGACCCGGCCCTGGACGCGGCCGTCCGCAAGGCCATCGCCTCGGGCGTCACCTTCGGCGTGGCCGCCGGGAACGAGTCCGCCGACGCGGGCCAGGGCTCGCCCTCCCGCGTCCCCGAGGCGATCACCGTCGCCTCGTCCACGGCCGACGACGAGCAGTCGTCGTTCTCCAACTTCGGCTCCGTCGTGGACGTCTACGCTCCGGGCTCGGACATCACCTCCACCTGGAACGACAGCGACACCGGCGTCAACACCATCTCCGGCACCTCCATGGCGACCCCGCACGTCGTCGGCGCGGCCGCCCTGTACCTGGCCGGCCACCAGGACGCCACCCCCGCGGAGGTCGCCACGGCGCTCACCGCGGGAGCCACCCCGGACGCCATCGGCAACGCCACCGGGGGGACGCCGAACAAGCTCCTCAAGATCGTCGAGTAGCGACCGGGCCCCCACCGGCCGCCGCGCCCTCCCCTTCCGGGGGCGCGGCGGCTGCGCGCCTGGACGGGATCGGCTTAGGGTGTGGGGCCATGACCTGGACGTACCCGGCGCCGCCGCGCCGAGCCGACGAGCGCGGCGGCGCGAGGGCCCCCGCACCCCGCCCGCGTACCGTCCGCACCGCACCGGGCCGCGCCCAGGGCCCGACCGCCACCGCCCGCGACCGGGACAGCGTGGCCGAACCCGTGGAGATGATCCGTGTCTGAGCCGTCACCCGCCGTCGCCGCGGCCATCGAGGGCGAACTGCGCCTGCTGGACCCGGCGGTACGGGCCTGCGCCGACCGCCTCGGTGCGCTGCTGCACCCCGAGTTCCGGGAGATCGGCTCCAGCGGCCGGCTCTGGGACCGGGAGACGATCATCGCCCTGCTCACCGCCGACGACGCCCCGCGCCCCGGCCCGCTGACCGCGTCCCGGATGCGGGGGGTGCAGCTCTGCGCCGACCTGGTGCACCTCACCTTCGACACGGAGTCCAAGGGCCTCAGTTCGCACCGCAGCTCCCTGTGGCGGCTGACCCCGGCGGGCTGGCGGCTCTACTTCCACCAGGCGACGCCGTTCCCCGACGACCCGTTCCTCGACGACCCGGCGGCCGTCGCCTGAGTCCGCCTCGGGGGGCGCGCCGCCCCCGGTCGCGCCGAGGCCGAAGCCCCCGTACGGCGCGGGTGTGCGGGACCGGCGGGTCCTTCCGCCGCCGGCCTCACGCCGAGAGGCGGGCCCGCTCCGTCAGCCGCGCCTCGTCGTAGCGGTCCAGCAGCAGCCGTGCCAACTCCGGCGCGGGGCCCAGGACATCGGCCAGCACGTCGGCCCCCGCCGCCCGGGCCCCCGCCGCGATGCGGTCGGGGAGCCGGCCGGGCGCGATGACGTACGGGGCCACCGCCACCCGCCGCACCCCCTCGGCCCGCAGGGCCCGTACCGCGTCCTCGGCGGAGGGGAAGCCGCCGGCATGAGCGGCGGAGGCGAACGCGGGCCGCACGGCGCACCAACCGGTGTGCCGCAGCTTCCGCGCGATGCCGGCGATCACCGCGATCGCCTCCGGGTCGGACGATCCCGCCGAGGCCAGCACGAGTCCGGTCCGGGCGAGGTCGCCGGAGCGGACCCCGGCCTCCCGCAGCCGCCGCCCCACGGCGGCGTCGAGCAGCGGGGACGGACCGAGCACACCGGCCTGCCGGACGCGCAGTCCCGGCAGCCGCGCGCGGGCCTCGCGCAGGACCGCGGGGATGTCGGTCTTGGCGTGGAAGGCCCGCGTGAGCAGCAGCGGCAGGGCGACGACCCCGTCCGCGCCCTCCGCGGCCAGGCGCTCCAACACGCGGACCACGGAGGGGGCGTTGAACTCCAAGAACGCCGTCACCACCCGCACGCCGGGCCGTTGGGACCGGACCCGCTCGGTGAGCGCGTGCACCGTCGCGGCGTGCCGCGGGTCGCGGCTGCCGTGGGCGATGACGAGGAGGACGGGGTGCGCCATGGAGGGGAACTCAGTTCTTGACGAGGAGACCGCGGCTGCGCAGGACCCACCGCTCCAGCGGACTGAAGATGAGCAGGTCGATCGCGATGCCGACGAACAGGATGAGCAGGATGGAGAGGAAGATGCCGGGCATGTCGAAGTTGCTGCGGCCGTTCTCCAGCAACTGGCCCAGCCCCAGGCCCAGTTCGGGCGACGAGGCGATGATCTCGGCGGCCATCAGCGACCGCCAGGAGAACGCCCAGCCCTGCTTGAGCCCCGACAGGTAGCCGGGCAGCGCCGCCGGGAGCACGATGTGCCACGTTCCGCGCAGCCCGGTCGCGCCGAGGGTGCGGCCCGCGCGCAGGAACAGCGGCGGCACCTGGTCCACGCCGGAGACCAGGCCGTTGGCGATGGAGGGCACCGCGCCCAGCAGGATCACCGCGAACATCATCCGGTCGTTCAGCCCGAGCCAGATCACCGCCGGGGCCACCCACGCCACCGAGGGCAGCGACTGGAGGCCGGACAGGATGGGCCCGATCGCGGCCCGGACCAGCTTGACCCGTGCGACCAGCAGGCCCAGCGGCGTGCCCAGGGCCACCGCCATCAGGAAGCCGAGCAGACCGCGCGAGACGCTGGTCCAGACGACCTCCAGCAGCGTGCCCTGCAGCCACATCCGCCGGGCGCTGTCCCACACCGCGGAGGGCGGCGGCAGCTTGTAGGACTCGGTGACCTCCGCGCGGACCAGCAGCTCCCACGCCACCAGGACCAGGGCGACCGCCACGACCGGGGGCAGCGCCTTGCGCAGCAGGACCTCGCGCACCGGCGTGCGGCGGATCTGCACCGCGTCCAGGGCGTCGAGCCCGGCCTCCAGGCCCGCCAGGTCGTCGCCCCCGGCGCCGGGGGCGGCCGGGGCGTCCGGCCGCTTCGGGTCGGAGGTGATGTCAGTGCTGGCCATGTCGGCGGATCTCCCCACGCAGTTGTTCCGTGATCTCGACGGACAGCTCCGCCACCGCCTTGTCCTCGATGCGGCGCGGCTGCTCGATGTCGACCGTCCACTCGCGGGCGATCCGGCCAGGCCGGGACGACAGCAGCACGACGCGCTGGGCGAGCCGCACGGCCTCGCGCACGTTGTGCGTGACGAAGAGGACCGAGGCGTTCGTCTCGCGCCAGATCCGGGTCAGCTCGTCGTGCAGCACATCGCGGGTGATGGCGTCGAGTGCCGCGAACGGCTCGTCCATCAGCAGCAGTTGGCTGTCCTGGGCGAGCGCGCGGGCCATCGCCACCCGCTGCCGCATACCGCCGGAGAGTTCGTGCACCCGCTTGCCGTACGCGCCGCCGAGGCGGACGAGCTCGAGCAGCCGCTCCGCCTCGGCGCGCCGCTCGGTCTTGGCCACCCCGCGCAGCCGCAGGGCCAGTTCGATGTTCTTGCCCGCGGTCAGCCACGGGAAGAGGGCGTGCTCCTGGAACATCAGGGCCGGCCGGCCGCCGGGGGTCTCGATGGACCCCCTGGTGGGCCGGTCGAGGCCGGCCACCAGGTTGAGCAGCGTCGACTTGCCGCACCCGGAGGCTCCCAGGAGGGTGACGAACTCGCCCGGAGCGACATCGAGGGTGATGTCGTCCAGGACGAGCTGCCGCCCGGCGGGTCCGGCGAAGGACTTCGAGACGTGCGCGAGACGGGCGGCGTGCTCGACCGCCGTGCGGTCCTCGGCCTTGGTGAGGGTGGTGGTCGCCATGGTCGTCACCTCCTGGGAATCCTTGCGGAGTCCGATGGGTCCGGTACGGAAGGGCGGGCTACTTGACGCCGAGACCGGCGTCGGCGACCTCGGGCAGGCCCTCGGCCTTGAGGACCTTGTTGAGCGGGCCCAGGTCGTAGATGCCCCGGAGGTTCGGCTCGTCGAGCAGGCCGGCCTTCACCGCGTGCTCCGCCTGCGCGTCGAGCGTGCTGGCCAGCGGGTCGTTGGTGATCTCGATCGACTCCCACGCCGGGTCCAGGATCTCCCGCGGCAGCGGCTTGCCGTTCAGGGTCTCCAGGGCCTTGTTGGCGGACTCCTTGGCTTTCTCCGGGTTCTCGTTGATCCACTTGTTGGTGCGGACCGAACCGCTCAGCACGGCCTCGACGACGTCCGGGTGCCCGTCGAGGAACTTCTGCGACACGATGATGTTCGTGATGACGAACTTCTCGTCCGGCCACAGGGACGTCTCGTCCAACAGGACCTTCGCGCCCTGGGAGACCAGCTTGGAGGCGGTCGGCTCGGGCACCCAGGCGCCGTCCAGGTCGCCGGCCCGGTAGGCGTCGGGCGTCACCTTGTTGTCCGAGCGGACCACGGAGACGTCGCCCTTGCCGCTCTGCGCGTCGACCTTCCAGCCCTGCTCGGAGATCCAGTTGAGGAAGGCCACGTCCTGGGTGTTGCCGAGCTGCGGGGTGGCGATCCTCTTGCCCTTGACGTCGTCCACCGTCTTGATCCGGTCCGGGTTGACGACCAGCTTCACCCCGCCGGAGGCCGAACCGGAGACGATCCGCAGTCCCTTGCCCTGCGACTTGGTGTAGCCGTTGATGGAGGGGGAGGGGCCGATGAAGCCGATGTCGATCGAGCCCGCGTTCAGCGCCTCGATCTCGGAGGGACCCGCGTTGAAGGTGGTGGAGCGCACCTGGGTGCCGCCCAACTCCTTCTGGATGATGCCTTCCTGGATGCCGACCAGGGCGGTGGCGTGCGTGAGGTTCGGGAAGTAGCCGATCTTCACGGTGTCCGCGGAGAGCTTCTCGCCTTCGGCGGCGGCGTTCGCCCGGCCGCTGTCGTCGCTGCTCTGGGATCCGTAACCGCAGGCGGTGGCGGCCAGGGCGAGCAGAGGCAGGGCCGCGAGCGCGGTCAGGGAGCGGCGGACGGTGGAACGGGGGGCAGGCACGGGAGGCTTTCCTCTCGTCGGCCCGGCGCTCGCGCCCCGCTGTCGGTCAGGGGGGCGCGGCCGGGAGGTCGGCAGGTCGGGGGTGGTGCGGATGGTGCGAGTGGGCGCGCGAGCGGTGCGCGTACGTCATCGCCCACATCGCCCGACCCCGCCCTGACCGCTGCCGAGGGCGCCGCTGCCCACACGGCCGCCCTCCTTCGCGAAGGAGGAGTAGAAGTCGGCGCCCATCAGAAGTCCCATGCGGCGTCGTCGGCTCCGGTCTCGGCGGCCGCCTCGGCGACCTGGGCGAAGGAGGCGCCCGCCATGCCGGCGCTCAGCGTCGTGCCGTCCGCCGGGTCGATCAGCAGGAACGAGCCGGTGCGCCGGGAGTCGGCGTACGCGTCGAGCGCGAGGGGCTCGGCGGTGCGGACGACGACCCGGCCGATGTCGTTGGCGACGAGCCGGCCGGGCGCCGGGTGCTGGGAGAGGTCGTCCAGGGTGAGCCGGGACGGGATGTCCTTGACGATCGCCTTGACCGTGCGGGTGGTGTGCTTGAGCAGGACCCGCTGGCCCACCGTGAGCGGCTGGTCGGCCACGTGGCAGACGGTCGCCTCGACGTCCCGCGTGGTCGCCGGGGCGTCGTCGACGGGCGCGATCAGGTCCCCGCGCGAGATGTCGATGTCGTCGGCCAGCCGGAGCGTCACCGACTGCGGGGCCCAGGCGATGTCGGTGCTCTCGCCGAGCGCGTCGATGCCCGTGATGGTGGAGGTGCGGCCCGAGGGGAGCACGGAGACGGCGTCGCCGACCCGGAAGACCCCGGCGGCGATCTGGCCGGCGTACCCCCGGTAGTCGCGGTGCTCGGCGGTCTGCGGGCGGATCACGTACTGCACGGGGAAGCGGGCGTGGCAGGCGGTGAGGTCGTGGCTGACCGGCACCGTCTCCAGGTGCTCCAGCACCGTGGGGCCGCCGTACCAGTCCATGTGGGCGGACGGCTCCACCACGTTGTCCCCGGCCAGCGCGGAGATCGGGATCGCGGTGATCTCCGGGACGCCGAGGGACGCGGCGTACGCGGTGAACTCCTCGGCTATGGCGGCGAACACGGGCTCCGCGTACTCGACGAGGTCCATCTTGTTGACGGCCAGCACCACGTGCGGGACGCGCAGCAGGGCGGCCACGGCGGCGTGCCGGCGGGTCTGCTCGACGACCCCGTTGCGGGCGTCGACCAGGACGACGGCCAGCTCGGCGGTGGAGGCGCCGGTCACCATGTTGCGGGTGTACTGCACATGGCCGGGGGTGTCGGCGAGGATGAACCGCCGCCGGGGGGTGGCGAAGTAGCGGTAGGCGACGTCGATGGTGATGCCCTGCTCCCGCTCGGCCCGCAGGCCGTCGGTGAGCAGCGCGAGGTCGGGGGCGTCCTGGCCCCGGCTCAGCGACACCTGCTCGACGGCCTCCAACTGGTCGGTGAGGACCGACTTGGAGTCGTGCAGCAGGCGTCCGACCAGGGTGGACTTGCCGTCGTCGACCGATCCGGCCGTGGCGAACCGCAGCAGGGTCGTGGTCGAGGACCGCTCGGCCGCCCGGAGGTGCGTGGTCATCTTAGAAGTACCCCTCGCGCTTGCGGTCTTCCATCGCGGCCTCGGACATCTTGTCGTCGGCGCGGGTCGCTCCCCGCTCGGTGAGCCGGGAGGCGGCGATCTCGGTGATCACGGCGGCCAGCGTGGCGGCGTCGGAGTCGACGGCCCCGGTGCAGGACATGTCGCCGACCGTGCGGTAGCGCACCAGGCGGGTCTCGGTGGGCTCGTGCTCCCTGGGCCCGCCCCAGTCGCCGGCGGTCAGCCACATCCCGCCGCGGTTGAAGACCTCGCGCTCGTGGGCGAAGTAGATCTCGGGCAGCTCGATGGACTCGCGCTCGATGTACTGCCAGACGTCCAGCTCGGTCCAGTTGGAGATGGGGAAGACGCGGACGTGCTCGCCGGGGGCGTGCCGGCCGTTGTAGAGCTGCCACAGCTCGGGGCGCTGGCGGCGCGGGTCCCACTGCGAGAACTCGTCGCGCAGGCTGAACACCCGCTCCTTGGCCCGCGCCTTCTCCTCGTCGCGCCGCCCGCCGCCGAACACCGCGTCGAAGCGGTGCCGCTGGATCGCCTCGGTGAGGGGGAGCGTCTGGAGCGGGTTGCGGGTGCCGTCGGGGCGCTCGCGGAGCTTCCCGGCGTCGATGTACTCCTGCACCGAGGCGACGTGCAGCCGCAGCCCGTGCTCGGCCACCGTGCGGTCGCGGTACGCCAGGACCTCGGGGAAGTTGTGCCCGGTGTCCACGTGGAGCAGCGCGAACGGCACCGGCGCGGGCGCGAACGCCTTGAGCGCCAGGTGCAGCATCACGATGGAGTCCTTGCCGCCGGAGAACAGGATCACCGGCCGCTCGAACTCGCCCGCCACCTCACGGAAGATGTGCACCGCCTCCGACTCCAGCGAGTCCAGGTGGCTGAGCGCGTACGGGTTGACGGTGCCCTCCGGCACGGTGGTGACGGCGCTCACGCCAGACCCCTCTCGGTGAGCAGCGCGTGGAGCGCCGCCGCTGACTCCTGCACGGTCTGCTGGTGCGACTCGATCCGCAGATCGGGCGACTCGGGCGCCTCGTAGGGGTCGTCGACCCCGGTGAGCCCGCTGATCTCACCGGCCGCCTGCTTGGCGTACAGCCCCTTCACATCGCGTACGGAGCACACCTCGACGGGCGTCGCCACGTGCACCTCCAGGTAGGTGGTGGACTCCGCCGCGTGCCGCTCGCGCACGGCCTCGCGGCTGTCGGCGAACGGGGCGATGACCGGGACCAGCACCTTCACGCCGTTGGCGGCGAGCAGTTCGGCGACGAAGCCGATGCGGGCCACGTTGGTGTGCCGGTCCTCGCGGGAGAAGCCGAGGCCCGCGGAGAGGAACTCCCGGATCTCGTCGCCGTCCAGGACCTCCACCTTGTGGCCCTCGGTCCGCAGCCGGCCCGCCAGCTCGTAGGCGATGGTGGTCTTGCCCGCGCTCGGCAGACCGGTCAGCCAGATGGTGGCCCCCGCCTCCGTCACGCTCATCGAACTCTCCTGATCAGTCGTCATCAGCCGTGCAGCCCGCACTCGGTCTTGCCCCGGCCGGCCCATCGGCCGGCCCGCGCGTCCTCGCCCTCCCGCACCCGGCGGGTGCAGGGCGCGCAGCCGACGGAGGCGTAGCCGTCCATCAGCAGCGGGTTGGTGAGCACCCCGTGCTCGGCGACGTAGGCGTCCACGTCGTCCTGGGTCCAGCGGGCGATGGGGGAGACCTTCACCTTGCGGCGCTTGGCGTCCCAGCCGACGACCGGGGTGTTCGCGCGGGTCGGGGACTCGTCGCGGCGCAGCCCCGTCGCCCAGGCGGCGTACGGGGTCAGGCCGTCCTCCAGCGGCGCGACCTTGCGCAGCGCGCAGCACAGGTCGGGGTCGCGGTCGTGCAGCCTCGGGCCGTGCTCGGCGTCCTGCTCGGCGACGCTGCGGCGCGGGGTGATCGTGATGACGTTGACGTCCATCACCGCGTCCACCGCGTCACGGGTCCCGATGGTCTCGGGGAAGTGGTAGCCGGTGTCCAGGAAGACCACGTCCACGCCGGGCATCACCCGCGACGCCAGGTGGGCGACGACCGCGTCCTCCATCGAGGAGGTGACGCAGAAGCGCGGGCCGAAGGCGTCGGCGGCCCACCGCAGGATCTCGGACGCCGAGGCGTCCTCCAGCTCCCGGCCGGCCTGCTCGGCCAGCTCCCTCAGCTCCTGGTCGGTCAGCTCTCCGGTCAGTGCGGTGCCCGTCATATCCGGTCTCCTTCACCGTCGTTGCGCTGGACGCCCCGAGCCAGCAGGCCCAGGAACGTGAGCTGGAACGCACGGTTGCAGGCAGCGCATTCCCAGGCGCCACGACCGCTCTCGTGGGGGCGCAGGTCCTCGTCGCCGCAGTACGGGCAGTGGAAGGGGGCGGCGCGCTCGCTCATGACAGCGACTCCGCACCGGCGCGCGCCGCCCAGGTGGCGAAGCGCTCGCCGTCCTCGCGCTCCTCCTGGAAGCGGCCGAGCAACCGCTCGATGTAGTCGGGCAGTTCGGCGGCGGTGACCTTCAGCCCGCGCACCTTGCGGCCGAAGCCGGCCTCCAGGCCGAGCGCGCCGCCGAGGTGGACCTGGTAGCCCTCGACCTGGTTGCCGTCCGCGTCCAGCATCAACTGGCCCTTGAGTCCGATGTCGGCGACCTGGATGCGCGCGCAGGCGTTGGGGCAGCCGTTGATGTTGATGGTGATCGGGTGGTCGAACTCCGGGATGCGGCGCTCCAGTTCGTCGATGAGCGAGGCGCCGCGCGCCTTCGTCTCGACGATCGCCAGCTTGCAGAACTCGATGCCGGTGCAGGCCATCGTGCCGCGCCGGAAGGGGGAGGGGGTGACCCGCAGGTCGAGCGCCTCCAGGCCGGAGACCAGGGACTCCACCTGCTCCTCGGCGACGTCGAGCACGATCATCTTCTGCTCGGCGGTGGTGCGGACCCGTCCGGAGCCGTGGGCCTCGGCCAGTTCCGCGATCTTGGTGAGGGTGGCGCCGTCGACCCGGCCGACGCGCGGGGCGAAGCCCACGTAGAAGCGGCCGTCCCGCTGCCGGTGCACCCCGAGGTGGTCCCGCCAGGTCTGCGAGGGCTGCTCGGGCGCGGGGCCGTCGGTCAGCGCGCGGTGCAGGTACTCGTCCTCCAGCACCTGGCGGAACCTCTCCGGCCCCCAGTCCGCCACCAGGAACTTCAGCCGGGCGCGGGTGCGCAGCCGCCGGTAGCCGTAGTCGCGGAAGATGCCGATGACCCCGGCGAACACGTCGGGCACGTCGTCCAGCGGCACCCAGGCGCCGAGCCGGACCCCGAGCTTGGGGTTGGTGGACAGCCCGCCGCCCACCCAGAGGTCGAAGCCGGGGCCGTGCTCGGGGTGGCGGACGCCGACGAACGCGACGTCGTTGATCTCGTGCGCCACGTCCAGGTGCGGGGAGCCGGAGATCGCCGTCTTGAACTTGCGGGGCAGGTTGGAGAAGTCGGGGTTGCCGATGAACCGGCGCTGGATCTCGTCGATGGCGGGCGTGCCGTCGATGATCTCGTTCTCCGCGACGCCCGCGACGGGGGAGCCGAGGATCACGCGGGGGGTGTCGCCGCAGGCCTCGGTGGTGGACAGCCCCACCTCCTCCAGCCGCCGCCAGATCTCCGGCACGTCCTCGATGCGGATCCAGTGGTACTGCACGTTCTGCCGGTCGGTGAGGTCGGCGGTGCCGCGGGCGAACTCCTGGGAGATCTCCCCGATCACCCGCAGCTGCCGCGTGGTCAGCCGCCCGCCGTCGATGCGGACGCGCAGCATGAAGTAGGAGTCGTCCAGCTCCTCCGGCTCCAGCACGGCGGTCTTGCCGCCGTCGATTCCGGGCTTGCGCTGCGTGTACAGCCCCCACCAGCGCATCCGGCCGCGCAGGTCGTTCGGGTCGATGGAGTCGAAGCCGCGCCGGGAGTAGATCGTCTCAATGCGTGTCCGCACGTTGAGACCGTCGTCGTCCTTCTTGAACTGCTCGTTCCCGTTGAGGGGGGTGTGGTGGCCCACGGCCCACTGGCCCTCGCCACGGTGGCGTCCGGCCTTGCGGCGGGGCGTGGCGGGCGCAGGCTGATCCGGGGTGGCGGCCATGGCGATACGTCCTTCGGGACTGCGGGAGGGCGGCTCTGAACGGCACACTCGCGCTGAGGCGCGGCGGTGCGCAGGGGCGTCGCAGAGGTCAGAGGGGCGGGGCGGGTGCTGGGGCTCTCAGCTCGCCCGACAGATGGCGCTGGACATGCGGCCGAGATCGACGTGGCGTCGACTCACCAAGGCAATTCCAGTTCCAGGCATGGCGGAAGCGTGTCATGCGCATCTCGGGACAGTCCACCACTATCCGCCATGTGGACGAGATCGTCCCACTTCATGAGACGCCGTGGTTTGGGTCACATGGCGCGGGGGTGGCATTCGACCGCAAATCACCCAGCCAGGGGCTCGGGGACGGGCCACTGCCGGACGCGCTCCCCGGCGGGCGGGGCCTCAGGAGCCGTACGCTCCGGGCCACGGCCCCGGCGGCGCGACCACCGGCTCCACCACGGTCTTCGTGTCGAAGAGCCGGAAGCCCCGCCGCAGGTAGTTGTCCATCGCGTGCGGGCCGTCCTGGGAGCAGGTGTGCAGCCACACCCGCTCCGTCCGCGCCAGACCGGGCCGGCGCTCGGCCATGTCCCAGGCGCGCGCCGTCGCGTACGCCAGGAGGTGACCGCCGATCCGCCGCCCCCGGAAGGCCGGGACCAGCCCGAAGTAGACGATCTCGACCACGCCGCCCTCCCGCGCCTCCAACTCGGCGTACCCGGCGGGCGTCCCGTCCGCGTACGCCACCCAGGTCTCCGCGCCGGGCCGCTCCAGGACCTCCTGCCACTGGGCGTACGTCATGCCCAACCGGTCCGTCCAGCGGACGTCGCCGCCCACGGCCGTGTACAGGAAGCGGCTGAACTCCGGCAGCGGGACCTCGGAGCGGACGATGCGCACATCGCCCTCCGGCACGGCGGCCGGACGCAGGTCGTCGGGCGAGGTCTGCTCCAGCGACCAGACGGTCACGTCGACGGTCGGCGCTGCGGGCTGGGGGATGTCGCTCATGACGGCCAGAAAACCATGCCGCCCCCGCCGCCCGGACGGCGGGCCCGGCCCGCGGGCGCGGGCGGCGCTCAGCCGGACCGGGCCCTTCGCCGCGCCTCCACCACCACCGGGGCCGCCGAGTGCGGCAGCAGGTCGGCCGGGTGCTCCGGGCGCACCACCTCCACCTCCACCCCGTCCGCGAAGCGGTACGGGCGGTGGGCCAGCACCTCCGCCAGGCGCCGCCGCAGCCGGGAGACCTCCGCCCGGACCGTCACCGTCCGGGTCGCGTCCCCGAAGAGGTCGAGCGCCAGCTCGGAGGCGGTCCGCCCCTGCCGGTGCACCGCCAGCGCGTACAGCAGCTCCGCGTGGCGCGGGGAGAGCCGCTGCGCGCAGTCGCCCAGCGGCCCGACCACGTGCACGGCGAGCGACCGGGACCGGCTCAGGTCCAGCACCACCCGGCGCGGCGGCCCCTGCGCCCCGCACTCGCTCACCCGCACCAGCCAGCCGCCCGGCAGCGGCTCGATCTGGCACATCCCCAGCGAGGGCAGCCACACCGGACCCGGCCGCAGCGACTTCGGCAGCGGCAGCCGGTCCACCGGGGGCATCCCCGTCACCGCCGCCAGCCGCCCGTGCGCGTCCACCGCCAGCGCCCGCCCGCCCACCCGGCACAGGATCGGCGCGGCCACCGCGCGCAGCCGTTCGATCTCCACCAGATGGCGGGAGCGGATCTCGGCCTCCGCGAGCCGGGCCACCGAGCCGACCAGCGCCAGCGTCGTCGGATGGAACGTGGACGCCGGACCGCTGATGTCCACGATCCCGATCAGCCGCCCGTCCCGCGGGTCGCGGACCGGAGCCGCCGCGCAGGTCCAGCCGTGCAGCGCCCGGATGAAGTGCTCGGCCGAGTGGACCTGGACGGGGGCGCGCGCCGCCAGCGCCGTGCCGATCGCGTTCGTCCCGGTCGCCGCCTCGTCCCAGGCCGCGCCCTCCTGGAGGCAGATGGAGCGGGCCCGGCGGAGCACCCCGGCGTCGCCCTGGCGCCACAGCACCCGCCCCTCGGCGTCGGTGACCACCATGATCTGCCGCGCCGCGTCCGCGATCGAGGCCAGCTCGGCCCGCAGCAGCGGCGTCAGCTCCCCGAGCGCCGTGCTGCGGCGCCGGTGCTCGATCTCCTCCGCCTCCAGCAGCTCGCTCTCCGGCGACTGCTCGGGGACGACGCCGCTGCGCACCGCCCGGTCCCACGAGGCGCCGATCTCGGCGCGGGGCGCGCCACCGCCGCGCCCGCCCGCCGACCGCGCCCGGTGGAGCAGCCGCGTCGCCCGGACGTCCGCCCCCTGGCCGGTCGCCGCCCGCGCCACTCCGACAGAACCCGTCTCCGTCATGGTTCCCCCCGAACACTCCCCGCCCGCGGCCCCGGACCGGCGCCCGGCCCGAGCCCGCGGCCCCATCCTGCCGCCCGCCGGGGCCGGCCCGGTGAGCAGTCCACACAATGTTTGCAACCCTTTGCAACTCTGGCGGCGGGCTCCCAGCCGTACAACAGTGGCAGAACACCGTACGCCGGACCTGAGCCGGCTGTGCGGTGGTCGCAAGCGTGGAGGGTGGTGCCGTGTCGGCGCAGCACCACCCTCCGTCGCTCCCCCCGCCGCTCAGGCCCCCGAGGCGTCGACCGGCCGGGCCCGCTCCACGATCGACGCCAGGTCCAGGGTGTGCGGCAGCGTCCCGAACGCCGCGCCCCCGTCCCCGCCGAGCCGCGAGGCGCAGAACGCGTCCGCGACCTCCGGCGGCGCCCACCGCACCAGCAGCGAGCCCTGGAGCACCAGGGCGATGCGCTCCACCAGCCGCCGGGCCCGCGCCTCGACGCCCTCCAGGTCCGCCAGTTCGGTCAGCAGGTCGGTGATCGCCGCGTCCAGCCGGTGGTCCGCCCCGCGCGCCGCGCCGACCTCGCGCAGGTACGCGTCCAGCGCCCCCGGCTCCCTGCGCAGCGCGCGCAGCACGTCCAGCGCCTGGACGTTGCCGGAGCCCTCCCAGATCGAGTTCAGCGGGGCCTCGCGCAGCAGCCGGGGCATCCCCGACTCCTCCACGTACCCGTTGCCCCCCAGGCACTCCAGGGCCTCGCCCACCAGCGGGGTGCACCGCTTGGTGACCCAGTACTTCGCGGCCGGCACCGCGAGCCGCAGGAAGGCGCGCTCCTCCTCGGTGTCCGTGTCGTACGCCGACGCCAGCCGCATCGCCAGGACCGTCGCCGCCTCCGACTCCAGCGCCAGGTCCGCCAGGACGTTGCGCATCAGCGGCTTGTCGATCAGCGGCCCGCCGAACGCGCTGCGGTGGCCGCTGTGGTGGACCGCCTGCGCCACCGCCTGCCGCATCAGCGCCGCCGAACCGACCACGCAGTCCAGCCGGGTGGCCGCCACCATCTCGATGATGGTGCGCACCCCGCGCCCCTCCTCGCCGACCCGGCGCGCCCACGTCCCGTCGAACTCGACCTCTGCGGACGCGTTGGACCGGTTGCCCAGCTTGTCCTTGAGCCGCTGGATCGCGAACGCGTTGCGCGTGCCGTCCGGCAGCACGCGCGGCACCAGGAAGCAGCTCAGCCCGCCCGGCGCCTGCGCCAGCACCAGGAAGCCGTCCGACATGGGCGCCGAGCAGAACCACTTGTGCCCGGTGAGCAGGTACGCGTCCTCGCCGTCCAGCGGCAGCGCCCGCGTCGTGTTGGACCGGACGTCGGTTCCGCCCTGCTTCTCCGTCATCCCCATCCCGAGGAGGGCCCCGCTCTTCCCCTCCGCCGGCCGCAGCTCCTCCTCGTACGTGTGCGAGGTCAGCAGCGGCTCCCACACGGCGGCCAGCGCCGGGTCGGTCCGCAGCGCGGGCACCGCCGCGTGCGTCATCGACAGCGGGCAGCCGTGCCCCGCCTCGGCCTGCGTCCACACCAGGAACCCGGCCGCGCGCCGGACATGGCCGGAGCGACGCCCCCAGGCGTCGGTCAGCCCGGCCGACACGGCGTGGCCGAGCAGCCGGTGGTAGGAGGGATGGAACTCCACTTCGTCGATGCGGTGCCCGTAGCGGTCGTGGGTGCGCAGGACGGGCGGGTACGCGTTCGCCTGCTCGCCCCAGGCCCGTGCCTGGGCCGAGCCCGCGGACCGCCCGAGCGTTTCGAGCTCCTCCCGCGCCTCGGGCAGGACGCCCGGATCGACGTGCCGCTCCACGGCCTCGGACAGGACCCGGTCGGCGGTGAAGACGTCATAGCCGACCAGCGGCGGAACCTGATTGGTCACTGTGTGGTTGGTGGCTGCCATGCCGATACGGTAAGGAGGTGCAGGCAGCGAACGAAACACCCGAGCGGCCGCCGGGCCGGCTCCACCGGGCCCGAGTCCTCTACCGCAACGTCTCCAAGCGGCGGATGGCGTGGCACTTGCTCAAGGACACCGTCAACTCGTGCATCGAGTACCGCATCCTGGGGCTCGCGGCGGAGGCCGCGTTCTTCACCCTGCTCTCCCTGCCGCCCCTGCTGCTCGGCATGATCGGACTGCTCGGCTACGTCGACGAGTGGACGAGCACCACCACGGTCGCCTCCATCGAGCGCAACATCCTCTCCGCCTCCCACACGGTGCTGTCCGAGCGCGGGGTCAAGGACTTCGCCGAACCGCTGCTCGCCGACGTCACGACGGGGGCCCGCCCCGACGTCATCTCCATCGGCTTCGCGATCGCCCTGTGGTCCGGCTCGCGCGCCGTGAACGTCTTCATCGACACCATCACCGTGATGTACGGACTCGACGGCCACCGCGGGATCGTCAAGACCCGGCTGCTCGCCTTCCTGCTCTACGTCGTCGCCCTGCTGCTGGGTGCGGTGGTGCTGCCGCTGCTGGTCGTCGGCCCGGACCGGGTCGTCGAGTTCGTGCCCTGGGGCACCGAGGTCATAGCCGTCCTGTACTGGCCGCTCGTCATCCTGCTGACCATCGCGTTCCTCACGACGCTCTACCACGTCTCGGTGCCGGTCCGCTCACCGTGGATCGAGGACGTGCCCGGCGCGCTCATGGCGCTCGGCATGTGGGTCCTCGGCAGCTTCCTGCTGCGGATCTACCTCACCAACACGGTCGAAGGCCCCACGATCTACGGCTCCTTGGCCGCGCCCATCGCCGTCCTGCTCTGGATCGGCATCTCCGCCTTCGCCGTCCTCGTCGGCGCCGCCGTCAACGCGGCCATCGACCGCGTGTGGCCCTCCCTCGCCACCGCCGCCGCCCGCGAGGCCACCGAACGCGCCCGCGCCGCCCAGGCCGCCGAGTTCGTCGCCCGGACCCGCGCGGCCGCCCGCGACGGCGCGGACGACGACGAGGACGACGACCCGGCCTACATGCCCTCCGAGTTCCCCGAGCGCTGGTCCCGCTTCCTGCCGCCCGACGACGTGAGGTCCCGGCTGCACGCGACTCGGGAGAAGGAGCCCAGGGACGCCAAGGAGGCCAAGGCGCCGAAGGAGGGCGGAGGCGGCGCGCGGCCCCCCGAGGACGCGGGCCCGCCGCCCCCCGGCGCCGCGCGCTGAGGTCCGTATGCCCGAGCAGCACCGCCGGTCCTACCGGGAGCGGCCGTCCCGGCTGGACGGCGCCGTCGTCTGGACCTGGGACGCCCCCGACGGCCCCGAGCGGCCCGCCCGTTCCGTGCTCCCCGACGGGTGCATGGACCTCATCTGGACCGGCGGACGCCTGATCCTCGCCGGACCCGACACCCGCGCCTTCCAGGTCGACCCGCGCGACCGGGGCTCCTGCGCCGCGATCCGCCTCGCCCCCGGCGTCGCGCCCGCGCTCCTGGGCGTACCGGCGCACGAGGTGCGCGACCGGCGGGTCGAGCTGGCCGACCTCCGCACCCGGCCCGCCGCCCGCCGCCTCGCCGGGCGGATCGAGCGCGCCCCCGACCCGGCCGCCGCCCTGGAGCGGGTGGCGCTGGGACTGGCCGCCGATGCCGGGCCGCCGGACCCGCTCACCGCGGCCGTCGCCGAACTCCTGCGCCGCGGCCGGTCCGTCGCGGCGGCGGCCGCCGAAGTCGGCCTCAGCGCCCGCCAACTGCACCGCCGCTCCCTGGCCGCCTTCGGCTACGGGCCCAAGACCCTGGGCCGGGTGCTCCGGCTGCAACGCGCCCTGGCCCTCGTCCGCGCCGGCCTCCCGTACGCCGAGGCCGCCCACGCGGCGGGCTGCGCGGACCAGGCCCACCTCGCGCGGGAGATGCGCGACCTCGCCGGGACCACGCTCGGCGCCCACCTGGCCGCCACCGGCTACGACGCGGCCGCCGCGAACAGCGACACCCCGCAGCCGTCCGGGTCCAGCACGACCGCGTAGCGCTGCCCCCACACCGCGTCCCACGGCGGCAGGCGCCCGGTGTACCCCGCCCCGGTCAGCTCCGCGTACAGGGCGTCCACCTCGTCGGGCCGCTCACAGGCGAACGCGAGCCCGAGCCGCTCCCCGCCCGCCGGGCGCCTCCAGCGCGGATCGAACGAGGCGATGACCTCCTCGGTGTCCCACAGCAGACGCTGCCCGCCGGGCAGCGTCACTTCGACGTGCGGAGCCGCTTCCGCCCCCTCGGGGATGTCGAGGCCGAGCCGGCGGTAGAAGGCGAGCGAGGCCGCCAGGTCCGCCGTGATGATGCCGAACGCGTCGAGTCGTGGAGTCATGCCCCGACCGTAGGCGCACGGCCTCCCGGCGGTCTTGGACGAATCGGCCGCCCGCCCCGGCCCCCGCACGGCGCGCTCAGCCCAGGCAGTCCGCGGGCGCGGTGCCCGGATCGGTCAGCGCGAGGCCCAGCGCGGCCCGTTCGGCGAGCCAGCGCGTCGGGCGGTGGCGCGGATCGCCGGTCGCCGCGTGCAGGGCCCGCTGGAGCGCCAGCATCCGTACGGCCCCGACGCGTTCGCCCCACGCCAGCGGCCCGGCCGGATAGCCGAGCCCCGCGGTCACCGCCCCGTCGACGTCGGCGGGCACGGCGAGCGAGCGCTCCGCGATCGAGCAGCCGACCGAGACGACGGAGGACAGCAGGCGCTGCGCCACCGTGCCCGCGGTGTCCCGCACCACCGACACCGCGTACGGCTCCCCGTCGGCACCCCGCGCCAGCACCGCCCGCGCGTCACGGGCCGCCGCCGGGTCGGCCGCGGGCGTCACCGCGAGCACCCGGCGGCGTCCGGCGGCGGGCAGCACCTCGACGCCGAACGTCCGCTCACGGGGCAGCCCTTCCGCCGCGACCGCCGACGACACCGGTGAGCCCCACACCGGAACCAGAACCACCGCCCCCGCCGACGGCCCCCCGCCCCGCTCCAGACGGCACCCCGCCGCCTCCAGCGCACCGGCCAGGGCCTGTTCGTACGCGGCGGTCTCCCGCCCCCGGCCCGCCGCCAGGAACACCGGGCGCCCGCCGTCGCCGGTGACCGCGCTCTCCGGCGCGGGGCCGGACGCCCCCTCGCCGTACGCGTACCAGCCCCGGCCCGTCTTGCGGCCGTGCAATCCGGCCGCCACCCGGTTCGGGGTGAGGAAGGAGGGGCGCAGCCGGTCCTCCCCGCGGAAGCCCTCCCAGACCGCGTCGATCACCGCGGCGGTCACGTCCAGCCCGGTCAGGTCCATCAGCTCGAACGGGCCCATCCGCAGCCCCAGCACGTCCCGCGCGATCCGGTCGATCCCCGCCGGGTCCGCCACCGACTCCTCCAGCAGCGCCAGCGCCTCGGTGACCAGCCCGCGCCCGGCGTGGTTGACCAGGAAGCCGGGGGTGTCCGCCACCACGACCGCCCGGTGGCCGCACCCCTCCACCAACCCGGTCAGCAGGGCGGGGATCTCGGGGCGGGTGGCCGCCCCCGGCACCACCTCGACGATCCTCATGAGCGGCACCGGGTTGAAGAAGTGCAGCCCGGCCAGGCGCGAGGGGTCCTGGAGCGCCGCGGCGATCCGCGTCACCGACAGCGAGGAGGTGTTGGTGGCGAACACGGCGGCCGGGGGCAGCGCCCGCTCCAGCCTGCCGAACACCTCGGCCTTGGTCTCCAGGTCCTCCCGTACCGCCTCGACGGCCAACTCCACCTCCGGGCCCGGCGCCCACGGGTCGGTGAGCGGCACCAGCCGCGCCACGGCCCCGTTCCGGTCGGCGGCGGACATCCGGCCCTTGGCGACCGCCCGGTCCAGCATCGCGGCGACGAAGTCCCGCGCCTGCGCCACCGCCTCGGGCCGCACGTCGCCCAGTTCGACGGTGTGTCCGCCGCAGGCCGCCCACTGGGCGATGCCGCGGCCCATGGCCCCGGCTCCGATGATCCTGATACGCATGGCGGTGGGCTCCTTCGACGCGGGTGGACACGGTTCGATCGGACATCCTCGCGCAGGAGCCGCGGCGGCGGGCGGGTCCGCCGGCACGACCGGTCCGCGGCCGTCCGACGCGGGACGCCCCGACGTGCCGGGCCCGTTGATCGTCGGCCCCCGCCGCAATAGGGTCGTACGCCGGACGACCCGCCCGACCGGATGCGACCGGCCGCGCGTGCGGCGCGTACCGGGCGCGTCCGGCGGTGCCGGGGGTCGCCCAGCCATCGGACGCGAAGGCCGTCCGGCCGACCGATGCCCGCCCGCCGCCCCGGAGGAAGGCCCCACCGTGTCGCTCGACGTCGTCATCTGCGAACCCCTGCGCACCCCCATCGGCCGGTTCGGCGGGGCGTTCGCCCAGCAGACCCCGGCCGCCCTCGCCGCCCGCGTCGTCGCGGAGGTCGTCGCCCGCACCGGCGTCGACCCCGACCGGATCGACGAGGTGATCCTCGGCCACTCCTACCCGACCAGCGAGGCCCCCGCCATCGGCCGGGTCGCCGCGCTGGACGCCGGGCTGCCCGCCACCGTCACCGGCTCCCAGGTCGACCGCCGCTGCGGCTCCGGGCTCCAGGCGGTCCTGGACGCGGCGATGCAGATCCGGGCCGGGTTCAGCGACGTCGTCATCGCGGGCGGCGTCGACGTGATGAGCGCGGCGCCCTACTACACGCACGACGGGCGCTGGGGCATCAAGGGCCCCGGACTCCAGCTCCACGACTCCCTGGCGCGGGGCCGCGTCACCGCGGGCGGGGTCAACCACCCGGTCCCCGGCGGCATGGTCGAGACGGCGGAGAACCTGCGCCGGGAGTACGGCATCAGCCGCGCCGACCAGGACGCCCTCGCCCTGCGCTCCCAGCGGCGGGCCGCCCGTGCGGCCGCCGAGGGCCGCTACGACGCGGAGATCGTCCCCGTCACCGTGCGCGGCCGTCGGGGCGAGACGGCCGTCACCGCCGACGAGCACCCCCGCCCCGACACCACCGCCGAACAACTCGCCGCGCTCCGGCCGGTGATGGCCGGGACCGACCCGGACGCCACCGTCACCGCGGGCAACGCCAGCGGCCAGAACGACGCGGCCGCGGCCTGCCTGGTGACCAGCGCCGAGACCGCCGAACACCTCGGCCTCACCCCGCTCGTCCGCCTCGTCTCCTTCGCCCGCGCCGGGGTCCCCGCCGCGACCATGGGCATCGCCCCCGTCGCCGCGACCCGCACGGCGCTCGACCGGGCCGGCCTCACCCTCGCCGACCTGGACCTGATCGAGCTGAACGAGGCGTTCGCCGCCCAGGTGCTCGCGTGCACGAGGGAGATGGGCCTCGGCGAGGCGGACCACGAGCAGCGGATCAACGTCAACGGCTCGGGCATCTCGCTGGGCCACCCGGTCGGCGCCACCGGCGCCCGCATCCTGGCCACGCTCACCCGCGAACTCCACCGCCGCGAGGCCCGCTACGGCCTGGAGACGATGTGCGTCGGCGGCGGCCAGGGCCTCGCCGCGGTCTTCGAACGCGTCGCGGACTGAGACCCGCCGAGCCGCGACCGCCCTACGGCCGGACGGTCCGCCACCCGGCCCCCTACGGCCGGCCGACCCGCTCGTCGTCCGCGTCCGGGCCGGCCGGCGCGGACGCCTCGCGGTCCTCCTCGTACAGCAGGTAGTGCCGGGTCCCGGCCAGCACCCCCCGGAACCAGGAGTCCACCTCCCGCTGGCCCATCGCCGCCCAGTCGGGAGTCTCCTCGACCTGCGCGCGCCCCAGTCGGCGGCCCAGCTCCACCACGCGCGCCCCCGCCGCCGTGCGCTCGTCCGCGTACCGCTCCAGCGCCGCGGCAACAGTCGGCCCCTCGCGCAGCACCCGTTCCAGACACAGGGCGTCCTGGAGGGCCTTGACCGCACCGCTGGCGGTGTGCGGCCTGCTCACCCCGGCCGCGTCCCCCGCGAGCAGCAGCGGCGCGCGGGCGGCCCGCGGGACCTGCACATCGGTGACCGGGTGGCAGACCTCGGCCCGGCGCTCGCCGCACCCGACCATGTCCGCCCACGCCGCCGGGAAGTGCTGCCGGGCCAGCTCGTGCACGTACGGCCCGGCCTCGGCCCCGGCGGGCGCCCGTCCGTAGACGGCGTACGCGAGCATCCGGCCGCCGTCCCGCGCGGCCCCCGGAATCAGATAGAAGATGCCGTGCCCGCCGGTGAAGCCCAGGGTCACCCACGCTTCGCGCAGCAGCGCCAGCTCCCGGGGGTGGTGGGCCAGGGCGCCGACCGGGATCGCACCGCGCCAGACCAGGTATCCGGCGGTCTCCGGCCGCAGGCCGGGGGCGAGCAGCGGCCGGGTGGCCGACGCGTGCCCGTCCGCCCCCACCACGAGGTCGTACGCCTCCTCGCCCCGCGCGGTGGCCGCCACCGCCCGCCCGGCGGCGTCCCGGCCGACCGAGGTCACCGGCCGCCCGCGCAGGTGCCGCGCCGCGTCGGCGGCGGTCCGCAACGACCGCCACAGCAGGCCCCAGTTGCAGGGGGTCACGGGGGACGGCTGCCGGGCCAGCTCCCGAGCGTCACGGCCGCCCGGCCGCCGGGTCAGCCAGACGCGCGTGGCCACCGGCGCCGTGGGCATCGCCGCGTCCAGGTACCCCGCCCCGACCAACTCCGCGTGCAGGGGCGGCGGGATGACGATGCCGAACCCCCGGTCCTGCAGCTCGGCGGCGCTCCGCTCGTACACGGTGACCCGCGCCCCCGCGCGCAGCCCCGCGACGGCTGCCGCGCACCCCGCGATGCTGCCGCCGATGACCCCGATGCGCAACGCGGTCGCCATCGTCCCGCCCCTTCCCGTCGTCGTGCGCCGACCCGCGCGGCTCGGCGCGGTACCGCATCGTCCCGCGCCGCGGGCCGCGGGGGACGCCGTACAGCACGAAAGGTCCGGCCGGACAGTCCTCACTGTCCGACCGGACCCTCATCGCGCACCGGCGCGTCGATCAGTCCCGCGCGTTACGGGCGCGGCGCATCATCACGGCCCCGCCGAGCAGCAGCGCGGCGCTCGCGCCGGCCGCCATGCCGAGGTCGGCGGCGCCGGTCTCGGCCAACTGCGGACCGTGGGCGCTGGCGACGGTCGTGTCGGAGCCGGGGGTGTCCGAGCCGGGGACGTCCGGGGTGCCGGGGGTTCCGGGAGTGCCGGGGGTCTCCGGGGTGCCGGTCGGCGGCTTGCTCACCGGCGGCTTGTCCACCGGCGGCTTGTCCACGGGGGGCTTGTCGACCGGCGGCTTGTCGACCGGGGGCTTGTCCACGGGCGGCTTGTCCACCGGGGGCTTGTCGACCGGCGGGTGGTCGTCCTTCGGGCCGTCGGTGTTCACGCACTTGTTGCCGAAAGCCGGGTTCAGCAGAGCGATCACGTTGACGGTGTTGCCGCACACGTTGACCGGGATGTGCACCGGCACCTGAACGGTGTTGCCCGAGGCCACCCCCGGCGAACCGACGGCAGCGCCCTCGGCCGACGCGTCGGCGTGCGCGGTGCCGCCGACCGCGGCCAGGAGGCCGGACGTGGCCGCCATGACGATGATGCTTCTGTTCAAGACCTGTCGCATTTACTTGCCCTTCCTTAGGACATTCGCGAGGACATCGCGTAGGTGCTTCGCGCGGAGTGCGGGGGAGCCATCGGGCGGAGCCGCTGCACAGCCGAATCCGGCGGGAAGCCAGGGTGGGACTCGTCAAACACATATGCGCGCTGGACGACTGCCATAACGACGCAGGGCCGCGCGGGAAACTCGGAGATGCGAAGAAAACGTGCGTTCACCCGAACGGGTGGCGCATATGCCACCCGCTCTCCCCGGCCCCCCGAGTGAGAAAAACGATTCAGCCTCAACTCGCACTTTTTCGTCGCACGTTGACGGTTCACCGTGCGGCTCTGCTGTCCGGGTGACCCGTCGGACCGGTCGATCCCCGTCCATCCGTTCGGCGCACCGGCCTGACGGCGTGTCCGCAATTTCTTCACGCGCGGGCGCGAGCGGGCGTGCGCAGGCGGCGGCACGCGCCTGCCCGCACGCCCGCCGTGCGCCGGTGTGATCCTGTGCGCCGCACCTCCACGCGAGCGCCGGAGAGCAGGGCGCCCGCACCGGCGTTGCGTCATTCGAGCGGTTCCGTCGAATCCTTTTCCTCGGCAGTTTCGATTCCGCTCGGGTTTCGTTACCCATGGCAACGTCGGAGTCACGAGCGATCACCATCCGGCTCGGGCGGCACGACAGTCGTGCCGCGTCGGACTCCGCCGAGGAAAGGGACGAAGAGTGAAGTACACCAAGATTGCCGCCGTCGCCGCCGGTACCCTCATGGCGGTGGGCACCGCCGCACCGGCCATGGCCGACTCGGGCGCCCAGGCTGTCGCCGCCCACTCGCCGGGCGTGCTCTCCGGGAACATCCTGCAGCTCCCGATCCACATCCCGCTCAACATCTGCGGCAACACCGTCAACGTGATCGGTGTGCTGAACCCGGCCTTCGGCAACACCTGCGTCAACAAGTGAGCATCTGACCGGCAGGGCACGCGCCCGGACCGGTCCGGCCCCGGACGGCGATCGCCGTCCGGGGCCTTTCACGTGTCACGCCGGACGGGCGGTGCGCGGGGGCGCGCCCGGCGCACCGCCCGCCCCCGCGTTGGGCCGGATGCCCCACAACCGGCTGACGATGCGGGCCCGCGGGGGTAAAGGCCCCGCATGAACCCGTACGACAGTCAGCCTCCGCAGGACGGGGAGCAGCCTCCATCGGGCGGCACCCCCATCTACGACCGGCTCGTCGCCGAGTGGCGGGCGGCGGCCGCCCGCGCCCCCCTGCCCGCCTCCCCCCGCCGCGCCGGCGGGCTCGTCCCGGCGGCCCGCACCTCCGCCGAGGCGGCCGGCGGCTGAGCGCCCGCACGGGCCCCCGGCCGTGAGCCCCCACACCATCGGGTGACGCGGCTCGGCCGGACGGGTGGCGCCGGCCGGCGGGCCGTGCCGCCGACGCGGCCGGTGCCCCAGGATCGACGCCGCCGCCTCCGGCGGCAGGTGCGTCGACCGCGTCGGTGCCGTGCGAACGGCACGACCACGGCTGTTCGAGGAGACCCCTCCCATGCGTTCACGCTTCATCGCCGTCCTGGCCGCCACGACCGCCGCCGCAGCGGCACTCGTCCAACCCGCCCACGCCGCCCCGATCGCCGACGGGGTCTACCGGTTCGCTTCCCTCCGCGACGGCCAGTGCCTGGTCTGGCCCACCCCGGCCGGAAGCGTCGGCGCGGTGTCGCTGGGCTCCTGCGCCGGCACCGCCTCCGCCTCCGCCGACTGGCAGGTGCGGCGGCGCGCCAACGGAACGATGGAGGTCTCCGCGACCGGCTCGAACCCGCGCGTCTGTCTGCGCCTGACCTCGCACCACCGCGTGATGGTCGGCGACGTCTGCGGCGACCGGTTCGCCGAGTGGACCGTCTCCTCCGGTTCCGCCGGGCCCGGCAGCACGGTGTGGGCCGACATCGAGCACACCCCCGGCGACCACTCCGGCTCCTGGGGGAGGCTGGTGGACAGCCCCGACGTCACCGGTCGGATCGTGGTGCGGCAGGCCCCCGCCGAGCCGCACTACTGGGCCTTGCACCAGGTCGGGCAGTCGGGGCCGTCGGGCACCGCCCCGGCCCCGAACGAGCCGCCCCGGTAAACCGGTTGACGCTCCCCTCGGGGGCCGGGCTAGGGTGACCCCGTTCCGCACGCCGCAGGGTGCGTGCGGACCGGAGTCCCGAGGAACCAGGAGGTGAGGACATTGATGACTGTCGTTGCGATGGGCACTGCCCCCAACCGGAAGAGCATCGTCCCCACCCCCGTGGCCACCGGCTGACCCACCTCACGACTGTCGCGCCGAACGCGCGTGCCGGGGCCACCCTGTGAAGGGTTTCCCTTGTCTTTCTCCCTCTCCTCCCTCCCGTCCTCCTCGCATCCCCTGGCCCCGTACGGCTGGGACGATGCTTGGGCGGCCTCCTTCTCCCCGTACGCCGAACAGGGACTCCTGCCGGGACGCGTGGTGCGGGTCGATCGCGGCCAGTGCGACGTGATCACCGCCGACGGCCCGGTCCGCGCCGACACCGCGTTCGTGGTGCCGCGCGACCCGATGCGCGTCGTGTGCACCGGCGACTGGGTGGCGCTCGACGCGGGCGGCGACCCCCGGTTCGTCCGTACGCTGCTGCCGCGCCGCACCGCCTTCGTCCGCTCGACCTCCTCCCAGCGGTCCGAGGGGCAGGTGCTCGCCACCAACGTCGACCACATCGCCGTCTGCGTCTCGCTCGCCGTCGAACTGGACCTCGGACGCCTCGAGCGCTTCCTCGCGCTCGCCCTGTCCAGCTCCAGCGGCGCCGCCCTGCTCGACGAGGGGAGCGGCCCCGAGCAGGCGCGTCGGCCCGAGCCGATCGTGCTGCTCACCAAGGCCGACCTGGTGCCCGACGCGGCCACCGTGTCCCACCTCGCCCAGGACGTCGAGGCCGTCGCCCCCGGCGTCCAGGTGCTGCCCGTCAGCTCCGCCACGGGCGAGGGGCTCGACGTGTTCGAGGCCGTCGCCTCCGGCGGCACGAGCGTGCTGCTCGGCGTCTCCGGCGCGGGCAAGTCCACCCTGGCCAACACGCTCCTCGGCCGGGACGTGATGGAGGTGGCGGCCGCACGGGAGGTCGACGGCAAGGGCCGGCACACCACCACCACCCGCAACCTCCTGCTCCTGCCGCACGGCGGCGTCCTCATCGACACCCCCGGACTGCGCGGAGTGGGCCTGTACGACGCCGGGGAGGGCGTCGGCGAGGTGTTCTCCGAGATCGAGGAGCTGGCCGAGCGGTGCCGGTTCCACGACTGCTCGCACGAGGCGGAGCCGGGATGCGCCGTGCTCGGCGCGCTGGCGGACGGTAGCCTCCCCGAGCGCCGCCTGGACAGCTACCGCAAGCTGCTCCGCGAGAACCAGCGGATCGTCGCCAAGACCGACGCCCGGATGCGCTCGGAGATCCTGCGCGACTGGAAGCGCAGGAGCGCCGAGGGGCGGGCGGCGATGCAGGCCAAGCGGGGCCGGGTGCGGTAGCCGCCGGCCCGCCCCGGCCTCGGCGTCCGAAAACCGCGAGTGCGGCAGTGGGAGCTGCCGCACACTGGACGGTGTGATGGACGAACGCACCAGGTACGAGGCGGTGAGCAGCCGCGACGCGCGCTTCGACGGAGAGTTCTTCTTCGCCGTCGTCACCACCGGCGTCTACTGCCGGCCGAGCTGCCCCGCCGTCACCCCCAAGCGCGCCAACGTGCGCTTCTACCCCACCGCTGCGGCCGCCCAGGCGAACGGCTTCCGGGCCTGCCGCCGCTGCCGCCCGGACGCCGTGCCCGGCTCCGCCGCCTGGAACGTCCGCGCCGACGTCGTCGGCCGCGCCATGCGGCTCATCGGCGACGGCGTGGTGGACCGCGAAGGCGTCCCCGGCCTCGCCGGGCGGCTCGGCTACAGCGCCCGGCAGCTCCAGCGCCAGCTCAACGCCGAGCTGGGCGCCGGGCCCGTCGCCCTGGCCCGCGCCCAGCGCTCCCACACCGCGCGGGTCCTCCTCCAGACCACCGGGCTGCCCGTCACCGAGATCGCCTTCGCCGCCGGGTTCGCCAGCGTGCGGCAGTTCAACGACACCGTCCGCCGGATCTACGCCCGCACCCCCAGCGCCCTGCGCGCCGAGGCCGCGACCGGGCTCGGCGGCGGGCATCGCGACAGCGCGCGGGCCGGCGTCCCGCTGCGCCTCGCCCACCGGGGACCGTACGCCGCGTCCGCCGTGTTCGACCTGCTGGCGGCGGAGGCGGTCCCCCGGATCGAGGAGGTGGTGGGAGCCCCCGGACGGCGCACCTACCGGCGCACCCTGCGACTGCCCTACGGGACCGGGCTGGTCGCGGTCGACGAGTCCTCGCCCGGCCCCTGGCTGGAGGCCCGTATCCACCTCGCCGACCTGCGCGACCTGACCACCGCCGTCCAGCGGCTGCGCCGCCTCCTCGACCTGGACGCCGACCCGTACGCGATCGACGAGACCCTGGCCGCCGACCCCCGGCTCGCCCCCCTGGTCGCCGCCCGCCCCGGCCTGCGCTCGCCGGGCGCGGCGGACCCCGAGGAGGCCGCCGTACGGACGCTGGTGGGGAGCGGGCGCGCCGGGGAGCTCGTGGAGCGTTACGGGAAGGCGCTCGACGCGCCGTGCGGCGGGCTCACCCACGTGTTCCCCGAGGCGGACGCGCTCGCCGCCTCGGCCGAGGACCCCGTCCTGCGCTCCCTGGCCGCCGCGCTCGCCGACGGGCGGCTGCGGCTGGACGCCGGGGCCGACCGGGACGAGGCGGAGCGCACGCTGCTGGCACTGGCCGGGATCGACCGGCGCACCGCCGCGCTGATCCGGATGCGGGCCCTCGGGGACCCGGACGTGGACCCCGACGGGACGCCGGGGGCGGAGCGGTGGCGGCCCTGGCGCTCGTACGCCGTACGCCACCGGGAGGCGGCCCGGCGCCGACCGGCCCGCGCGGGTCAGCCCCAGAGCACCGCGCCCAACCAGGCCCCCGCCACCAGCAGGCAGGCGAACAGCTCCGCCAGCACCGCGTAGCCCGTGGTCCGCAGCACCGAGCGCACCGACGCCCAGGCCGCGCCGCGGCTGCCCAGCCGCAGCCGCTCCGCGCCGAAGACCGCCCCCACGTATCCGAGGACAGCGCCCACCACGGGCACCAGGAAGAACCCGGCGATCGCCGCGAGCCCGCCGAGCACGAGGGTCCGGCGCGGCGCCCCCGCGTCGTTCGGGCGGCGCGGCGGCAGCAGCGGTCTGACGGCCTGGTTCAGCAGCAGCAGGGCCGTCGCGCCGATCAGGACGCCCCACGCCGTCGGGGTCATGTCCGTCAGCGCCCACCACAGCACCGCCGACCAGACGATCGCCTGGCCGGGGACGCCCGGCGCCAGCACGCCGACCAGGCCCAGCAGCATGACCAGGCCCACGCCGACGAGCTGCCACACACTCATCCAGCCAGCCTGCCGCAGAGCGCACCGCCGCGCCCGTCCGCGCGTTCCGGCCGCCGCCCCCGCGTGCTCAGGAGGACGCGGTGCGGGCCACCCAGCCCCGTTCGTAGGCGTGCCAGCCCAACTGCAGGCGGGTCGAGACGCCCGCCAGCTCCATCAGCCCCTTCACCCGGCGCTGCACGGTCCGCAACCCCAGATCCAGGTGCTTGGCCACCCGGGCGTCGGTCAGCCCGGCCAGCAGCAGCGACAGGATCTCCAGGTCGGTCGGGTCGGGCCCCGCCCCGTCCTCGCACACCCCGCCCTGCCCGCCCAGCCGCAGCGGCATCGCCTCCCGCCAGACGGCCTCGAACAGCCCCGCCAGCGTCTCCAGCAGTCCGCCGGCGTGCACCACCAGGGCGGCGGGCTCCGCCCCGCGCCCGGTCAGCGGGACCATCGCCAGGCTCCCGTCGGCGACGACCAGCCACGTCGGCACCCGGTCCACGACCCGGCACCGCGCCTGGCGGCCCAGCGCCGCCGACAGCTCCGCGATCCCCGACGGCCGCGCCAGCATCTCGCGCTCGACCACCACCCGGTGGGCCGCCCCGTGCGGGGCCGCCCGCTCCTCGGGCTGGTCCTCCCTCCCGGTCAGCGCGTCCGGCGCCCCGGTGACCAGGGCGCACACCTCCGACACCGCCGCCGACCGCACCTGGTGGAGGCGCCGGGCGACCGCGCCCGCCCCCGTCACCACCTCGACCAGGTCGTGCACCGCCGGCTCTCCCGCCTCCGCCCGGTACTCCTTGGCCAGCAGCGCGGACGCCGACTCCGCCTGCTCCAGCTCGCGCCGCTGCTGGACCAGCAGCGCGCCCAGCGCCACGTCCGGCGGGGCCGCCACCCAGCGGCCCGGCCGGGCCGACGACCGGGCGGCCAGGCCCCACTGCTCCAACCGGCGCAGCACCCGCTCGGCATCCGCCTCGGCGAGCGCCGAGCGGTGCGCGAGATCGGTGAGCTCCGCGGCACCCACCGCGACGAGCACGCGGTAGACGGCTTCCTGCCTCGCGTCGAGACCTATGGCCCCCAGCATTCTCCGACCCTCCCCAGGGGTGTGGCGACCGCCCGGCGCGGCGCCCCCGCCCGCGGGCCCCGCGCGGCGGAAATGGGCCACGGCGCGATCCCGCCGCCTCCATCATCCCCCGTGCCTCCGGCCGTTCCGCCTCGGCGGCCGTCGTCGCCGTCCCGCGCCCCCGTCGCCCGCACCGGGCGCAGGCCCCCCACGAGCCGACCCTCCCGGCCGCCCCGCCCTCCGGGGCGAGCCGCCCGGCGCACCATTTTTCCCGGCCGCTTTCGGGATGCCGCGCCCCCTCGGGGCCCTCGCCGTGGACAATATGGGCATGAGTCAGCAGGGGGAGAAGCCCGCCGCCCACGAGGACGACTGGTGGCGCGAGCTGTACGACGAGACCGCGCCGGACACCGGGCCCAGCAGCGCGGCCGACAGCCTCGACGACCGCTTCGACTCCGTGTCGGACGCGGTCAGTCGCCCGGCGGGCGACCACCCGGACCCGCACGGGGCCGCGCGGGACGCGGAGGCGGCGGCCGCCGCGGACCCGGAGGCCGACGCGGCCCCCGCGGTGCCGGACCCGCGCACGGCGCGGGGCCCGTACGTCCGGCCCGAGCCCGGTCCCGAGCCCGAGCCCGAGCCCGGCCGGGCCGAGCCGCCCGGCGCCCCCGTGCCCGAACCCCGGACCGCGCAGCCGCCCCCCGCCCCGCCCCGCACCACCGTCTTCCCGGCCCCCTGGGAGCAGCCCGCCGGGCGGTCCGGACCGCGCACGTTCGCCGCACCCCGGCCCCCCGCGCCCGCCCCGGCCGCCGTCGACGGTCCGGAGGCGCGACCGGTCGTCGGACGCGTCGGAGAGCCCGGCCGCGCCGTCGAGCCCGCCGCCCTGCCCGCCGCCACACCGCAGACCGTGGACGGGCTGGTCCCCGACACCGTCCTGGACGGCGCGCGCTACGGGACGTACACCCTGCGCGCCGCCTCCGTACGGGGCGACTCCGCCCGCCTCCGCGGCGAGACCCGGCGCGACGCGCTGCTCACCGCCCGCTTCGGGGCCGACGAGCACGCCCTCGTCCTCGTCGCCGTCGCGGGCGGCGCGCGGGCGAGCGAGGCCGCCCACCTCGCCGCGGCCGACGCGTGCCGGTGGATCGGCGCGGCCGTCGCCCGCAGCCACGCCCGGCTCTCCGAGGACATAAGGGCGGGCCGCCGGGGCGACCTCAAGTCGGGGCTGCACCGGCTCACCGACCGCACCTACGGCAGGCTGCGCGCCCGCGCCGCCGAACTGGGCGTGAAACCCGCCGAGTACACCGCGAGCCTGCGCTGCCTGCTGCTCCCCGCCGACCCCGCCTGCCGCACCCGGATCTTCTTCGGCGTGGGAAGCGGCGGCCTCTTCCGGCTCCGCGACGGCCTCTGGCAGGACCTGGAGCCCCTCACCCCCGAGAGCGGGGCCGCGTGGGCGGCGGGCGGCCGGCCGGAGGAGTCGGACGGGGGCCGGCCGACCCTGGACCTCCACATCACGACGCCGCCGTCCCCGCACATCGGCAGCCCCCCGCCCGCCGAGCGCTTCCGCTTCCGGGCCTCCGTGGCGCGCCCCGGCGACACGCTGCTCCTGTGCGGAGACGGGCTCGCCGAGCCGATGCGCGGCGCGTCCGGGTTCCCCGAGGAGCTGGCCCGGCGCTGGGGGAGCGCCGGGCCGCCGGGGCTGCCCGCCTTCCTCGCCGACGCCCAGCTCCGGACCGAGGGGTACGCCGGCGACCGCACCTGCGCCGCGGTCTGGGAGGCGTAACCGCGCCCGCCGTGGGTTGATGGACTTCGGGGCCCGCCCTACGGGGTTTCGGGCTCCGAAGTCCGGACAGCCGACGTGCACGGAGCACGGGCAGCGAAGGGTGCGCATCCATGGCCAAGCAGAACGTGGCGGAGCAGTTCGTCGACATCCTCGTCAGGGCCGGCGTCAAACGCCTGTACGGAGTCGTCGGCGACAGCCTGAACCCCGTCGTGGACGCCATCCGGCGCAACTCCGCCATCGACTGGATCCACGTCCGCCACGAGGAGACCGCCGCCTTCGCGGCCGGGGCGGAGGCCCAGGTCACCGGCTCGTTGGCGGCCTGCGCCGGCTCCTGCGGCCCCGGTAACCTCCACCTGATCAACGGCCTGTACGACGCCCACCGCTCCATGGCGCCGGTGCTGGCGCTCGCCTCGCACATCCCCTCGGGCGAGATCGGCCTCGGCTACTTCCAGGAGACCCATCCGGAGCTGCTGTTCCAGGAGTGCAGCCACTACAACGAGATGATCTCCAACCCCCAGCAGATGCCGAGGCTGCTCCAGACGGCCATCCAGCACGCGATCGGGCGCGGCGGGGTCAGCGTCGTCACGATGCCCGGCGACATCGCGTCCGAACCGGCCCCCGAGAAGAGCATCGAGCACGCGCTCGTCACCACGCGGCCCACCGTGCGCCCCGGTGACGAGGAGATCGACAAGCTCTGCCGGATGGTGGACAAGGCCAAACGGGTGACCCTGTTCTGCGGCAGCGGCACCGCCGGGGCGCACGCCGAGGTGATGGCGTTCGCCGAGAAGGTCAAGGCACCGGTCGGGCACGCCCTGCGCGGCAAGGAGTGGATCCAGTACGACAACCCGTACGACGTCGGGATGAGCGGACTGCTCGGCTACGGCGCCGCGTACGAGGCGACCCACGAGTGCGACCTGCTGATCCTCCTGGGCACCGACTTCCCGTACAACGCCTTCCTCCCCGACGACGTGAAGATCGTGCAGGTCGACGTGCGCCCCGAGCGCCTGGGCCGCCGCTCCAAGCTCGACCTCGCCGTCTGGGGCGACGTGCGCGAGACGCTGCGCTGCCTGACGCCCCGCGTGCAGCCCAAGACCGACCGCAAGTTCCTCGACCGGATGCTGAAGAAGCACGCGAACGCCCTGGAGGGCGTGGTCAAGGCGTACACCCGCAAGGTCGACAAGCACGTGCCGATCCATCCCGAGTACGTCGCCTCGGTGCTGGACGAGACCGCGGACGAGGACGCGGTCTTCACCGTCGACACCGGGATGAACAACGTGTGGGCCGCCCGCTATCTCACCCCGAACGGCAGGCGGCGGGTGATCGGCTCGTTCAGCCACGGCTCGATGGCCAACGCCCTGCCGCAGGCCATCGGCGCCCAGTTCACCGACCGGAACCGGCAGGTCGTCGCGATGTCCGGGGACGGCGGATTCTCCATGCTGATGGGCGACTTCCTCACCCTGGTGCAGTACGACCTGCCGGTGAAGGTGGTGCTGTTCAACAACTCCTCGCTCGGCATGGTGGAGTTGGAGATGCTGGTCGCCGGGCTCCCCTCGTACGGGACCACCAACAAGAACCCCGACTTCGCCGCCATCGCCCGCGCGGCCGGGGCCTACGGCGTACGGGTGGAGAAGCCCAAGCAGTTGCAGAGCGCGCTCAAGGACGCGTTCCGGCACAGGGGGCCCGCCCTGGTCGACGTCGTCACGGACCCCAACGCGCTCTCCATCCCCCCGAAGATCAGCGCCGACATGGTCACCGGCTTCGCCCTCTCCGCCAGCAAGATCGTGCTGGACGGCGGGGTGGGCCGCATGGTCCAGATGGCCCGCTCCAACCTGCGCAACGTGCCCCGTCCTTGAGGGCGCGCGGGCGTGCGCTGGGCCGGGCGGGGGCTGCGCCGTGCGGTGACGGCGTGCGCGGGTGGGGGTGATCCGTGCGCCCCTCGCCGCTCCCGACCGCTCACCTCGTGACGAGACGGCAAGCGTGCCGGGGCGCGTGCAGGGGCATCCATCCCGTGAGGCTGTTCGACGGGCGGCCGGAACAGAGGAGGTCGGTGCACTGTGCGGGCGGGGGAAATGACGAAAAGCCAGAAGAAGGCCGGGCTCGCCGAGGGGCGCGGCCCGCGGGCCAGGAGACCGGGGCAGGCGCAGCCGGCCCGGATGCGCCGCAGAGTGGGCCATACGGAGCGGTCGGCGGTGGGCGAGGTCCGCCGCGAGCTGCGGGAGTTCCTCCGGCACCGCACCGGACCGGAGCGGACGGACGCGGCGGAGCTGCTGGTGAGCGAGTTGGTGACCAACGCGCTGATCCACACCCGGCACGGGGCCGTGGTGACCGCCACGGCGACGCCCGCCACCCTCCGGGTGGAGGTTCAGGACTTCGAGGCGGACCTGCCCGCGCCGTACGTACCGAACGCCGACGACGGTACGCACGGCAGGGGCCTGATCCTGGTCCGGAGCCTGGCGGATGCCTGGGGAGTGGAGGCGCAGGCGCTGGGCAAGGTGGTCTGGTTCGAACTGCACGGCGAGCGGCGCTGAACGGCGCCCCGCGCCGGGGAGCGTGCGGGTCGGCGACCCGCACGCTCAGTTGAACTGCTGCTCCAGGTCCGTGAGTTTGCGTTCCAGGGAGTCGAGCCGGGGCAGCGCCTGGGTGTCGTCCTCGGCGGTGAGGTCGACGGTGTACGGATCACCCTCCCGGCCCGCACTCCTCGCGGTCGAGCCGTCCGCCGACCGCGTCGGGCCGACGGCTTGGAGGGACGGCCGGGAGCGCAGGGGCACGTGACCCGGCTCGGCTATGGCAGGCTCCACGGCGGGCGGCGCCTGCCCGCCCCCGGACGGTGCGAGCGCGGGCACGTCCACCTGGCCGCCCCGGCCGAGCCGCCCCCAGACCCGGTGCTGCCGGTTCAGGGCCTTGATGCGGGCCCGGTCCAGCTTCGCCTGGTCCCTTCTGCGCAGCCGCTCCAGCTCCCGCCTCCGGCGGTCCTCGCGCACCTCGTCCACCGCCTCGTCCAGCGTGCGCACGCCCTCCAGGAGCATCAGCGACCAGGCGCCGAAGGTCTCGCGGGGGGCCCGCAGCCACCTGACGATCCGGATCTGCGGCAACGGGCGGGGCACCAGGCCCTGTTCGCGGAGTGCGGCGCGGCGGGTCTGCTTCAGCGCGCGGTCGAAGAGCACCGCGGCCGAGAGGGACATGCCGGCGAAGAAGTGCGGAGCGCCCGCGTGGTCCATGCCCCGAGGGGCGTGCACCCAGTTGAACCAGGCGGCGGCCCCGGCGAACGTCCACACCAGCAGCCGCGAGCCGAGCGCCGCGTCGCCGTGGCTCGCCTCCCGTACGGCCAGCACGGAGCAGAACATCGCGGCGCCGTCGAGCCCGAACGGGACCAGGTACTCCCAGCCCCCGCTCAGGCTCAGGTTCTGCCGCCCGAAGCCGACGAGCCCGTGGAAGGAGAGCGCGGCGGCGACCGCCGCGCAGCAGAACAGCAGGAGGTACGAGGCGGTGGCGTACAGCGCCTCCTTGCGCCTGCGGCGCTCCTCGCCGCGTTCCCAGGAGTCGTCGGCCGCCGCCTTCGCGGCGGCACGCCTGCCGCGTGCGACCACCGCCACCGCCGCGATGACCCCCATGAGCAGCACGGCGGCCGGGAGCGGCCAGTCGAGTGGTATGTCGGTCAGTCTCATGCGTGGTCCCTTGCGTCACGGCGGGCGTTTCGTGCGCCATCGTGACGGAAGCGCCGTGACGCTCCGGGGGTTTCGGGACAAGAGCACGCCATGGGGGAGGCGGAGCCAACCGATGGGGGGAATCCGCGCGAACACCCGCCCGAGCCGGTCGAAATGTGTTCGACCGACTGTCCTCCGGACGGGCGGTGTGGATCAGGAGGCGGCCACGAGCCTGCGCACCCGGTCCGCGTCGCAGGTGCGCGGACAGGTCACACAGGTCGCGTCGGGGCGCAGCGTGTAGAAGAGGCAGCAACTGGCGCGGTCGCGCGTCGGCAGCGACTGGCCCTCGGGCCCGGTCAGCTCGCGGAACGCCGCCGCGCCGACGTACGGCTTCGTCGTGCCGGGGAGCAGCAGTTCCAGCTCGGCCATCGCGCGCCGCTCCTCGCCCATCAGGTGCGCGACGTACCACAGGCTCTCGACGATCTCGTCCGTCGCCATGCCCCACAGGGCCCGCTTGCCGCGCCGCATACGCGGCGCGAAGCCGTCCAGGACGGGGCCCAGGTGCTCGGCGAGCGAGGCCAGGACCTCGGCCCGCAGCGCCGCCTCGTCCGGGACCACGCGGGCGCCGGGGTGCGCGGCCGCCGGGTCGTCGGGCAGGCAGGCGAACTCCCGCACCCGCACCGCCAGACGCCCCGACGCCCGCTGGAAGGCGACGTCCTCGACGGGGACGCGGACCACCCGGCGCTGGAGGAACCAGGGCAGCGTCACCAGGAGGCAGGCGGGCCAGGCGTACCGGTGCAGCCCGAAGCCGGCCACCACGTCCGGGCGGGCCCTGCGGCCGTAGTCGCGCAGCACCTGGGCGTCGTCGGTGGCGAGGAAGGCGTCCACCGCGTCGCCGCCGGCCGCCAGCTCGGCCGCGCCGACCCAGCCCGCACCGGACGGGGCGACGGCGTCGCCGTCGAGCACGTCGGCGCGCAGGCCGGGGAAGACCTGGGTCAGCCGGTCGTACGCGGCGGTCACGGGAGGCGCCGGGGCGTCGGTGAACGACGGGGAGAGGGTCATGCAGGACCACCGAATCGGGATCGTTTGCAGGTAAGGCTAACCTTACCCGACGCCATCGATGTGTGAACTGCGCCCTTCTCCCTCTATCGTGCACAGCGGGGTCGGCGTACGCGAGTCGGCCCGCGGCAGGCGGAGGGGGCCCGGTGGAGCAGGACAGCGCGCGAGAAGGCGCACGTCCGGCGTACGCCCCCGGCGGCTCCCCGCGCGTCCCGGCGCAGGACCGAACGGCCCAGCGGCCGCGCGGCGGCCGCGCGGCCGGCGAGGCGACCGTCCGGGGCGAGCACACCCACGGCGAGCCGTCCCGCACCGTGCGCCGCCACTCCGTCCGGGGCCAAATCCTGGACGCCCTGCGCGCCGCCCTCGTCGACGGCGAGCTGCTGCCGGGCGAGGTCTACTCCGCCCCGGTGCTCGGCGCCCGCTTCGGCGTCTCCGCCACCCCGGTGCGCGAGGCGATGCAGCAGTTGGCCCTGGAGGGCGCCGTCGAGGTCGTGCCGAACCGCGGCTTCCGGGTCAGCGAGCGCGGCCCCGGCGAACTGGCCGAACTGGCCGAGGTGCGCGCCCTGATCGAGGTCCCGGTGATGCTGCGGCTGGCCCGTACGGTCCCGGCGGCCGACTGGAACGGCCTGCGCCCGCTCGCGGACGCCACCGTCGCGGCGGCGGCCCTGGGCGACCGGGCCCGGTACGCCGAGTCCGACCGGGCCTTCCACCGCGCGGTCCTCGCGCTCTCGGGCAACGGGCAACTGGTGGCCGTCGCCGACGAGCTGCACCGGCGCTCCCAGTGGCCGCTGGTCTCCCACCCCGCCGCCGGCCGGGCCGGCCTGCTGGCCGACGCGGCCGAGCACACCGCCCTGCTCGACGCCCTCGTCGCCCAGGACCTCGCCGTCGTCCGGTCCCTCGTCCGCGAGCACTTCGCCGGCGCGGACGGCTGACCCGACGGCCCCCGACCGGGGCCGGGCGGCGTGCTCAGCCCGCCTCGGCGGTGCGCTGGGCCGGCGGGCCGAACCGGGGGGCCAGCCAGGTGGGCACCCCGTCGAGGAGGCGGAACAGCCGCCCCGCCTCCGCGTGCAGCCGGGCCGCCTCCGGCTCCGGCTCCGTCTCCGCGAGGGAGACCAGCGCCGGCGCCGTGCCGACCAGGAAGCCCAGCTCCACCCGGAGCCGCAGCGACTCCGCGAAGCCGTGCCGGGCCTCGGCCCGTTCGCCCTCGCGCAGGGCGAGGGCGGCCAGGTGGCGCCAGGTGGACGACAGCAGCAGCTCGTCGCCCTGGGCGAGCGCCCCGGCGTGCGCCCGGAGGAAGGCGGCGCGCGCGGACTGCGGCGCGTCCGCGATGTTCTGGGCGATCAGTCCGCGCCGGAAGTCCAGCAGCGGCCGCGCCGGCGAGGCGGGGGCCAGCAGCGCGGCCGCCCGGCTCAGCGCCACGCTCGCCTCGTCGGCCCGGTCCCGAGCCGCCAGGAGCGTCGAGGCGTACGCGAGGTGGCCCCGCTCGCACGCGGCCGAGCCCCGCTCGTCGTCGGTGCGGGCCACGGCCTCCGCCGTGCGCAGCGCGTCCTCGGCGTCGGTCCAGCCCCGGCCGGTGTACAGGCACCGCTCGGTCAGTAGGGCGGTGCGCTGGAGGGCCGCGGCCGGGTCGGCCGCCGCGTGCGGCTCCAGGAGGGCGGCGGCGTCCACCCAGCAGGCGCGTGAGCGCAGCCGCCATACCGCTGTCTGGAGCGGCGGATCGTCATCTGCTGTCGTTCCGGAACCAGACATGGCGGTATGCGCCACGTTGCCCTCCCCGAGCGCGCCATTGTGCTGTCGAGTACGCCGCATCTCAGCACGGATGGGCACGCCGGGCCAAGAGGTCCGGACGATGTCAGGTGAAATATTTCACAATCGGCGCCGCCGCCACCGGCGTCCGGGCGGCCCCGGCGCGGGCCCGGAGGTCAGCTCATGCGCAGGGCGAGAAAGAAGTCGAGCTTGTCCTCCAGGCGCGCCAGATCCCGCCCCGTCAACTGCTCGATACGGCCGACGCGGTAGCGCAGCGTGTTGACGTGCAGGTGCAGCCGCGCCGCGCAGCGCGTCCAGGAGCCGTCGCAGTCCAGGAAGGCCTCCAGCGTCTCGATCAGCTCGGCCCGGTGGCGCCGGTCGTAGTCGCGCAGCGGGTCCAGCAGCCGCGCGGTGAAGGCGCGGCGGACGTCGTCCGGGACGAACGGCAGGAGCAGCACGTGCGAGGCCAGCTCGTGGTGGCCGGCCGCGCAGACCCGCCCCGGTCGCGCCGCCGCCACCCGGCGGGCGTGCCGGGCCTCCTCCAGCGCCCCGCGCAGCCCTTCGGCCGAGTGCACGGCCGCGCTGACGCCCAGCGTCAGCCGGCCGTCGTCGGCCAGACCCTGTTCGAGCGGCTCGCGCACGGCCGCCAGCAGCGCGTCGGCGTGCAGCGCGGCCTCCCCGTCGCCCGCCGGGTCCTCGGCCGCGCCCTCCGGCGGCGCGGACAGCGGCACCAGGGCGACGGCCTCCTCCTCCGTGTGGGCGACGGCGATCCGGTCGGTGGAGTCGGGGCCGCCGACCGCCGGGTCGGCGAGGATCTCCTCCAGCAGCGCCTGGGCGACCGGGCCGCCCGCGGCGTCGACGGCGGCCGGGCCGCCCGGCGCGCTCCACTCGACGCGGGCCACCACGACCTGCCACCGCGGGGCCGCCCCGAGGCCCGGCAGCAGGACCGGGGCGGCGACCCGGAGCCGGGCCCCGATCTCGGCCGGGGCGGCGCCCGCCTGGACCAGCTCCAGGACCTCCTGGGCGAGCCTGCGGCGTACGGTACGGGCCGCGTCGCGGCGGTCCCGTTCGACCGCGATCAACTGCGTGACGCCCTGGAGCAGGTCGAGCCGGGCGGCGGGCCAGTCCGAGGCGTCCGCCTCGACGGCCAGCAGCCAGTCGGAGAGCGCCGACTCCCGCACGTCGCCGCCGGCCGGGAGAGTGCCCCGGCCGGTGGAGCGGATGGGGAAGAGGGCGTACGCCGTGCCGGCGACGACCGCCCGGTGCGGGCCCCGCCGGCCCGAACGGGTCGCCGCCAGATGGCGCCCGGCCAGCGCCGCGCCCAGCTCGCCCGACAGCTCGCCCGCCCCGGCGATCCGGCGGCCGGTGGGGGAGAGCACCCAGGCCCGCAGGTCCAGGTCCGAGGTGAGCAGGTCCAGGACGACCTCGGGGCCGCCGCCCGCCGGGCCCGAGGTCATCAACCGGCGGTGCCGCTCCACCACGGCCGCCAGGTCGCCCGCCCGCTCGCCGGAGACCTGTCGCACCACGTGCTCGGTGATCGTCGCGAACGCCACGGTCTCGTGGACGGCGAAGAGGGGGAGGCGGTGGCGGCGGCACGCCTCGACCAGGTCGGCCGGGACGTCGCCCAGCTCCGCCTCGCCCGCCGCGAGACCGGCCACCCCCGCGCCCGCCAGGATGCGGACGAACGGCTCGGAGTCCGCCGCGTCCCGGTGCCACGCCAGGCCCGTCAGCACCAGCTCGCCGCCGGAGAGATAGCGGCTGGGATCGCGCAGGTCCGTCGTCATGACGCCCCGGACCGTCCGGTCCAGCTCGTCCTCGCCGCCGAGCAGCCGCAGGCCCAGCGCGTCGGTCTCCAGCAGTGCGCGCAGCCGCATGTCGTCGCCGTTCTTTCCGTGGGTGAGGGGCAGATGTCCGCGGGCGGGGAAGCGGCCGCACGGGTGAGCAGGTGGATGAAGGAGCACGGGTCGGGGGAGGGGGCATGGGGCCGCGGGTACCGGTGGGAGGGGTGGGACCACCGGTCTCCGCCATTCGTTCGAATCTACAAGACGTGAGCGGAGGCCAGCCAACCGCTTCGGCGTTTCGGTGACTGCACCGGCGGGGGCGCGGCTTGTGTACTGGGTCACACACCGCGTGAACACGACGTGAACGACCCGTACGAGCCGTCGAGGGCCGGCCGTCCCCAGCCCGGCGAACGACCCGATCCGATCGAGAAGAGAGCCGCTCATGGACTTCCTTCGCCCCTCCGGCTGGGAGGAGGCGCTCGCCGCGAAGGCCGAGCACCCCACGGCCGTGCCCATCGCGGGCGGCACCGACGTGATGGTCGAGATCAACTTCGACCACCGGCGGCCCGACTGCCTCCTGGACCTGAACCGCGTCGGCGAGCTGTCCCGGTGGGAGGTGGGCCGGGACAGCGTGCGGCTCGGCGCCTCCGTCCCGTACAGCGCGATCATGGAGCACCTGCGGGCCGAACTGCCCGGCCTGGCGATCGCCTCGCACACCGTCGCCTCCCCGCAGATCCGCAACCGCGGCGGCGTCGGGGGCAACCTCGGCACCGCCTCGCCCGCCGGGGACGCGCACCCGGCGCTGCTCGCCGCGGGCGCCGAGGTCGAGGTCGCGTCGGTGCGCGGCACCCGGCTCATCCCCATCGACGCGTTCTACACCGGCGTCAAGCGCAACGCCCTGGAGCCGGACGAGCTGATCCGCGCCGTCCACGTCCGCAGGGCGGACGGCCCCCAGCAGTACTCCAAGGTCGGCACCCGCAACGCGATGGTCATCGCGGTGTGCGCCTTCGGCCTCGCGCTGCACCCGCGCACCCGCACCGTGCGCACCGGGATCGGCTCGGCCGCCCCGACGCCCGTGCGGGCCGAGGTGGCCGAGGAGTTCCTGAACGCCGCGCTCGACGAGGGCGGGTTCTGGGAGAACGGCAGGATCATCACCCCCTCGATCGCCCGGCAGTTCGCCACCCTCGCCGCGGGCGCCTGCACCCCCATCGACGACGTACGGGGCACCGCGGCGTACCGCCGGCACGCGGTCGGCGTCATGGCCCGCCGGACGCTCGGCTGGGCCTGGGAGCAGTACCGCGGAGCGGGCCGGACACGGGAAGGAGCCGCGTGACCATGCGAGTCGTCTTCACGGTCAACGGACGGCGGCAGGAGGCCGACGACGTGTGGGAGGGCGAGTCCCTCCTGTACGTCCTGCGCGAGCGCATGGGCCTGCCCGGCTCCAAGAACGCCTGCGAACAGGGCGAGTGCGGGTCCTGCACGGTCCGCCTGGACGGCGTCCCGGTCTGCTCGTGCCTGGTCGCCGCCGGCCAGGTCGAGGGCCGCGAGGTCGTCACCGTCGAAGGGCTGGCCGACTACGCCAGGCACCGCGAGGACGCCCGTCCCGGCGGTGGCCGCGCCCCCGGCGCGTGCGGCACCGCGCCGGAGGCCGCCCGCCACTGGCAGGCCAGGCCCGCCGACGGGAGCGCCCCGCTCTCCCCGGTCCAGCAGGCGTTCCTCGACGCGGGAGCCGTCCAGTGCGGCTTCTGCACCCCCGGACTGCTGGTCGCCGCGGACGAACTCCTGGAGAGGAACCCCTCCCCGTCCGACCAGGACGTCCGCGAGGCCCTCTCCGGCAACCTGTGCCGCTGCACCGGCTACGAGAAGATCCTCGACGCGGTCCGCCTCGCCGCCGCCCGCCAGGAGGAGGCCCGGTCATGACGACGTCCCCCGAGGCCACGACCGCACCGGCCGGAACCCCCACCCGGCTCACCCAGGCCTCGCCCGCCGCGGGCGGCATCGGCGAGTCCACGCCGCGCCCGGACGGCGCCCTCAAGGTCACCGGCGAGTTCGCGTACTCCTCCGACATGTGGCACGAGGACATGCTGTGGGGGCAGACGCTGCGCTCCACCGTCGCGCACGCCGAGATCGTGTCCATCGACACCTCCGAGGCCCTGGCCATGGCCGGCGTCCACGCCGTCCTGACCTACGACGACCTGCCCGCCGCGACCAAGAACTACGGCCTGGAGATCCCGGACACCCCGGTCCTCGCCCACGGCAAGGTCCGCCACCACGGCGAGCCGGTCGCCCTCGTCGCCGCCGACCACCCGGAGACCGCGCGCCGCGCCGCCGCCCGCATCAGGGTCGAGTACCGGGAGCTCCCCCTGATCGTCGACGAGGCCACGGCGACCGCCCCGGACGCCGTGCTCGTCCACGAGGACCGCGACGACCACCACCTGGCCCACGTCCCGCACCCCAACATCCTGCACCGCCAGCCGATCGTCCGGGGCGACGCCGACGGGGCCGCGAAGCGCGCCGACGTCGTCGTCCGGGGCGAGTACGTCTTCGGAATGCAGGACCAGGCGTTCCTCGGCCCCGAGTCCGGCCTCGCCGTGCCCTGCGAGGACGGCGGCGTCGAGCTGTACGTCGCCACCCAGTGGCTGCACTCCGACCTCCGGCAGATCGCCCCGGTCCTCGGCCTGCCCGAGGACCGGGTCCGCATGACGCTCTCCGGCGTCGGCGGGGCCTTCGGCGGTCGCGAGGACCTCTCCATGCAGATCCACGCCTGCCTGCTGGCACTCCGCACCGGCAGGCCCGTCAAGATCGTCTACAACCGGTTCGAGTCCTTCTTCGGGCACGTCCACCGCCACCCCGCCAAGCTCTCCTACGAGCACGGCGCGACCAGGGACGGCAGGCTCACCCACGTGAAGTGCCGCATCGTCCTGGACGGCGGCGCGTACGCCTCCGCCTCCCCGGCGGTCGTCGGCAACGCCTCCTCGCTCTCCGTCGGCCCGTACGCCGTCGAGGACGTCGACATCGAGGCCATCGCCCTCTACACCAACAACCCGCCCTGCGGCGCGATGCGCGGCTTCGGCGCGGTCCAGGCGTGCTTCGCCTACGAGGCGCAGATGGACAAGCTCGCCGCCGCGCTCGGCCTAGACCCGGTGGAGTTCCGGCAGCTCAACGCCATGGAGCAGGGCACTTTGCTGCCGACCGGCCAGCCCTGCGACTCGCCGGCCCCGGTCGCCGAGCTGCTGCGCCGGGTCAAGGCCCGGCCGATGCCGCCCGAGCGGCAGTGGTTGGCGCCCGGCGGCGTGGACGTCAGGGCGCTGCCCGGCGGACTCTCCAACACCACCCACGGCGAAGGCGTCGTGCGCGGCGTCGGCTACGCCGTCGGGCTCAAGAACGTCGGCTTCTCCGAGGGCTTCGACGACTACTCCACCGCCCGCGTCCGGCTGGAGGCCGTGGGCGGCGAACCGGTCGTCACCGTGCACACCGCGATGGCCGAGGTCGGCCAGGGCGGCGTCACCGTCCACGCCCAGATCGCCCGCACCGAACTCGGCGTCGGCCAGGTCGCCATCCACCCGGCCGACACGCGGGTCGGCTCCGCCGGATCGACCTCCGCCTCCCGCCAGACGTACGTCACCGGCGGCGCGGTCAAGAACTCCTGCGAAGCCGTACGGGAGAAGGTCCTGGAGATGGGCCGCGCCAAGCTCGGGGCCCGCCACCCGGCCTGGGCCACCGCCGAACTCCGCCTGGAGGGCGGCAAGGTCGTCACCGACGGCGGCGAGGTGCTCGCCGACCTCGCGGAGGTCCTCGGGGACGAGGCGGTCGACGTCGAACTGGAGTGGCGGCACCGGCCCACCGAGGCGTTCGACCCGCACACCGGCCAGGGCAACGGCCACGTCCAGTACTCCTTCGCCGCGCACCGCGCCGTCGTCGAGGTCGACACCGAACTCGGGCTGGTCAAGGTGGTGGAGCTGGCCTGCGCCCAGGACGTCGGCAAGGCCCTCAACCCGCTCTCCGTGGTCGGCCAGATCCAGGGCGGCACCACCCAGGGCCTCGGCATCGCGGTGATGGAGGAGATCATCGTCGACCCGAGGACCGCGAAGGTGCGCAACCCCTCCTTCACGGACTACCTGATCCCCACCATCCTCGACACCCCGGCCATCCCGGTCGACGTGCTCGAACTCGCCGACGTCCACGCCCCGTACGGGCTGCGCGGCGTCGGCGAGGCGCCCACCCTGTCGTCGACCCCGGCCGTCCTCGCGGCGATCCGGGACGCGACCGGGCTGGAGCTCGCCAGGACGCCGGTGCGTCCCGAACACCTCACCGGCGGCTGAGCGCCTCGGGGCGGCGGGCCGAGCCGGGAGCGCACCGCTCCCGCGCCCGCCCCGCCGCCCGCGGACGCCGAGCACCGCACCGCTCGCGGTCCTCCACCCCGCACGGCGCCGCCGCCCGGGCCCCGCGCCCGCGCACCTGCTGCTCCACCCCGTCCCGGCCGTCTCCGGGGCGTACGGCCGACGCGGCCGTCCCAGAACCCGCGGTCAGCAGTCCCCCCGCGGGCGCCCCTGCGAACCTCGGGAGTCAGCCACCATGACCCAGCAGCCGGCCAAACCGGAGAGCGGCGCGCGGAAGGCGGGCCCCGGCTCGCGCCTCCCCGCCAAGAGACCGTGGCTCGACCGGTACTTCCACCTCACCGACCGGGGGACCACCGTGGCCCGCGAGGTGCGCGGCGGCACCACGACCTTCATGGCCATGGCCTACATCCTCCTGCTCAACCCGCTGATCCTCGGCGGCGAGGACGTCGCCGGCGACGTCCTCGCCCGCAGCGGGCTGATCACCGCGACCGCCCTCGCGGCGGCCGCGACCACCCTGCTCATGGGCTTCGTCGGCAAGGCGCCCCTGGCGCTCGCCGCCGGGCTCAGCGTCTCCGGGGTGCTCGCCTCGCAGGTCGCGCCGAACATGACGTGGCCGCAGACCATGGGCATGTGCGTGGTCTACGGAGCGGTGATCTGCCTCCTGGTGGTCACCGGGCTCCGCGAAATGATCATGAACGCGATGCCGCTCGCCCTCAAGCACGGCATCACCATGGGCATCGGACTCTTCATCGCGCTCATCGGCCTCTACAAGGCCGGATTCGTCCAGCAGGGCCGGGCGACCCCGGTCTCCCTCGGCCCGGCCGGCGAACTCACCGGCTGGCCCGTCCTGGTCTTCTGCGTGACGCTCCTGCTCATCTTCATGCTCCAGGCGCGCGGCGTCCCCGGCGCGATCCTGCTCGGCATCGTCGCCGGCACCCTGCTGGCCCTCGCGGTCAACACGATCGCCGACGTGGACGCCGAGGCGTGGAGCAGCGGCCCGCCCGAGCTGCGGGGCGGCGCCGTCTCCGCCCCCGACTTCTCGCTCTTCGGCGACGTCGAGTTCGGCGGCTGGGGCGACATCGGCGTGATGACCGTCGGCGTCATCGTCTTCACCCTGGTGCTGGCCGGCTTCTTCGACGCGATGGCCACCATCATCGGCGTCGGCTCCGAAGCCGGGCTCGCCGACGAGCGGGGCCGGATGCCGGGGCTGTCCAAGGCGCTGTTCATCGACGGGGCCGGCGGCGTCATCGGCGGCGTCGCCTCCGGGTCCGGCCAGACGGTCTTCGTCGAGTCGGCCACCGGGGTCGGCGAGGGGGCCCGCACCGGCCTCGCCTCCGTCGTCACCGGGCTGTTCTTCGCCGCCTGCCTCTTCTTCACCCCGCTCACCGCGATCGTGCCGACCGAGGTGGCCTCCGCCGCCCTCGTCGTCATCGGAGCGATGATGATGCAGAACGCCCGCCACGTGGACTGGGGCGACCGCTCCGTGGCCGTCCCGGTCTTCCTGACCGTGGTCCTGATGCCCTTCACCTACACCATCACCGCCGGTGTCGCCGCGGGCGTCATCTCGTACACGGCCATCAAACTGGCCCAGGGCCGGGCCCGCGAGGTGGGCGCCTTCATGTGGGGGCTGACGGCCGTCTTCGTGGTCTTCTTCGCCCTCAACCCGATCGAGGGCTGGCTGGGCGTCCACTGACGCCCCCGGCCCCTGCACCAGAGGAGGCACGCCATGCTGGACATCGCCGAGGAGCTGCACCGGTGGGTGGCGCGGGGGCGCGACTTCGCCGTCGCCACCGTGGTGGCGGTCGGCGGCAGCGCGCCCCGTCAGCCGGGGGCCGCGCTCGCCGTCGACCGCGACGGCGCGGTCATCGGCTCGGTCTCCGGGGGGTGCGTGGAGGGGGCGGTCTACGAACTGTGCCGCCAGGCCCTCCAGGACGGCAGGTCCGTCCTGGAGAGCTTCGGCTACAGCGACGAGGACGCCTTCGCGGTCGGCCTGACCTGCGGCGGCGTCATCGACATCCTGGTCACGCCGGTACGGGCGGACGACCCCGCCCGCCCGGTGTTCGCCGCCGCGCTCGCGGCCGCCGCCGAGGGGGCGCCGATCGCCCTGGCGCGGGTCACGGACGGGCCGGACGAGCTGCTCGGCTCCCCGCTCCTCGTCCGTCCGGACGGCAGCCGCGAGGGCGGGCTCGGCGGCCATCCGGCGCTCGACGCGGCCGTCGCCGCCGAGGCCCGCGCGCTGCTGGACGCCGGCCGCACCGGGCCGCTCGCCATCGGCGCGGAGGGCTCCCGCTGCGGCCGGCCCCTCACGCTCCTCGTCGAGTCCGGCGTGGAACCGCCCCGCATGATCGTGTTCGGCGCCATCGACTTCGCCGCCGCCCTGGTGCGGGCGGGGAAGTTCCTCGGCTACCGGGTCACCGTCTGCGACGCCCGACCGGTCTTCGCCACCGCGGCGCGCTTCCCGGAGGCCGACGAGGTCGTCGTCGCCTGGCCCCACCGCTACCTGGCCCGCACCGCCACCGACGCGCGCACCGTGCTCTGCGTCCTCACCCACGACGTCAAGTTCGACGTGCCGCTGCTGGAGGCCGCCCTGCGCCTCCCGGTCGCCTACGTCGGCGCGATGGGGTCGCGCCGCACCCACCTGGAGCGCCACGAGCGCCTGCGCGAGGCCGGCGTCTCCGAAGGCGAACTGGCCCGGCTGCGCTCGCCGATCGGCCTCGACCTCGGAGCCCGTACGCCCGAGGAGACGGCCCTGTCCATCGCGGCCGAGATCGTCGCAGTCCGGCGCGGCGGCAGCGGCGTGCCGCTCACCGGGGCGCACACCCCCATCCACCACGACGGCGGCCCCCGGCCGGTCGCCTCGCCGGCCTGAGCTTCTGGCCGGTGCGGTTGGATGGGCCCATGAGCGTTCACGACGTGGCCCGCGGGCTGCCGGGCATATCCGCCCTCGCCGACCTCTGCCGTTCCCTGGCGATGCTCGACGCCGTCCTCTGCCCGGAGTGGGACCACCGCTGGCACGGCTTCGACGCCCGCTGGTCGCCGACCGAGTCGCTGGCCTCGATGCGCGACGGGGCGGGCGGGGAGTACTCCGTGGTCTTCTCCGCCGCCGGGGCGTACGCCCGCGGCTTCGACCACGAGTCCCCGATGAGCCCGTACGGGGACGACGCCCCCTGGCCCGGCGTGCTCGACGAGGTGCCCGCCGTCTTCCGCCGGTACGTGGACGAGCCCGCGTTCACCGACGACGCCGGCCTGCCCGCGGTCACCGCCTGCCTCTGGCGCGAGAGCGGCGACGACCGCTGGCGGGCGGGCGCCGTCGCGTTCCCGGAGGAGGGGGAGGACTGCGACGGCGCCGACTGGCTCTTCCAGCTCCTCGTCGCCAACACCCCCGAGTCCTACCGGGAGTGGGCCGAGGACTGCTTCGAGCTCCCCGTCGACCTCGACGCCGTGCGCCACGTCTACGCGCTGCGCCCGCTCACCCGCGAGGTGGTCGCCGCGCTCGCCCCCCAGCGGGAACTCGCCGACCTGGCGCAGGACGCCGAGGAGATCGGCTACCCGGTCGGCGCGGTGGAGTGAGGGGCGCGCCCCGGCGCGCACCCCCGCCGCACCCCGCCGCGCCCCCGACTCAGCGGCCGGTCTGCAGCGCCGCCCAGGTGGCCGGGCCCACCGCGCCGTCGACCGTGAGCCCGCGGCTGCCCTGGTAGTCGCGCACCGCCGTCTGCGTGGCCGGGCCGAAGCTGCCGTCCACGTCCACGGCGGCGCCCAGCGCCGCGGTCAGGGCCCGCTGGAGCCGCTTCACCGCGTCGCCCGTGCCGCCGCGCGCCAGGGCCGGGGTCGTGCCGGCGGACAGCAGCGCCGTCCAGGTCCTGCGGCCGACCGTGCCGTCCGGGTCGAGCGCGCGGGCCCGCTGGAAGGACAGCACGGCGCTCTGCGTGGCGGGCCCGAAGCTGCCGTCCTCCGCCCCCGCCGCGTACCCCTGGTCGTTGAGCAGCCGTTGGACCGCCCGCACCTGCGGGCCCGAGGAGCCGGAGCGCTGGGTGGTGTACACGGGGAAGGTCAGCCCGTCGCCCCCGCCGGCCGTCCCGCCGACCAGCTCCATGTAGCGGTTCCAGTCCCAGTTCGGGCCCGGATCGGTGTGGTCGTTGCCGGGGACCTCGCTGTGGCCGACGATGTGCGCCCGGTCCTTGGGGATGCCGTACTTCGCGCAGAGGTGGGCGGTCAGCGCGGCGGAGGAGCGGTACATCGCGTCGGTGAACCAGGCCGGGTTGTCGACGAACCCCTCGTGCTCGATCCCGAACGACGAGGCGTTGGCGCTGCGGGCGTGGTAGGCGGTGTCCTTCTCCCGTACCGACTGGGTGATCTCGCCGTCCGACGAGCGGAGCGTGTAGTGCGCGCTGACCTGGGACGCCGGGTTCTGGAACCAACTGATGGAACCGGCGTACGAGCCCTGCGTGACATGGACGACCACCTTGTCGACGGCCGCCGTGCGGCCGGCGGCGAAGTTCCCGGCGGCGGCCGGCATCCAGCGCGCCGTGGGGTGGTCGGGGCTCTGGACGGCCGAGGCCGCCGACGCGCCCCTGTCCGGGTCGACCGGGCGGGAGGGCACGCGCACCTCCTCGCCGCCGGGCGCCCGCGCGGCGACGCCCTCGGCGAGGAACGTGTACACCGCGTCCGCGTAGAGCGCCGCGACCGGCCCCTTCGCCGCGCTGTAGCGGGCCACCGCCGGGTACCAGGCGTCCACGTCGCGGCGCTCGGGGCCGTCCAGGCCCAGGGCGTCGGCGTGGTCGCGCAGGACGGCCGCGCCGCCGAGGATGTTGGCCGCCGTGTCCCGGCGCAGCCGTGCCGTGCTCGCGCCGGTCAGCTCGGCGGCCTTCTCCAGGGAGTGGTTGGCGGGGTTGCTCGCCAGGTGCATCACGCCGTAGCCGTTGGCCTGGCTCGGGGTGCCCTCGTGGCCGTCCAGGCGGCTCTCGCCGTAGCCGACGGCGGCCAGCAGGTCGCGCGGCACGCCGTAGGCGCGGGCCGCTTCGGCGAAGGCGCGGTTCACCGGGCCGGCCGCGACCGGCTCCGGGGCGGCGACGGCGGGGGACCCGGTCGCGAGGAGGGCCGAGGCGGTGAGGACGGCGAGGGCCGATGCGCGGGCCCTGGCGCGGGCCGCGGGGCGGTGGGGCATGGGTGCTCCTGCTCTGCGGCGGACCGCCGACATCCGCGGGAGCGGGCGCAGGGGGTGTCCGCGGGGGCCGCGAGGAAGGGGTGGGGCCTTCGGGCCCGGACGGGCCGAAGGGGGGTCGAACGCGCCGTCAGGCTATCGATATGGTTTGTGCATGACAACGCGATGACGAGCCTTGGGCGGTGGCAACGGCCGGTTGCCGACGCTGAGTTGCGCGATACGTTGGTCCTGTCGGGTGAGGGCGGGCGTCACCCGACAGGGGCCGGTGCTCCGGTTGACGCGGCCGCTACCAGCGGTCGCGGTGGACGACCTCCGCCACCGGCCTGCGCCGGACCGGCCCGAAGTTGCCCTGCGGCCACCCCACCGGGATCGCCGCGAACGTGGCCATCTCCTCGGGGATGCCCAGCTCCCGCTTCCACTCCGGCTCCAGCATCAGGTGCCAGATGGTGATGTTCGCCGCGAGCCCGAGACCCCGTGCCGCGAGCAGGAGGTTCTGGACCCCCGGATAGACGCAGGAGCCCTCCGCCAGCGCCTGGAAGCGCGTCTGCGTCCGCGCCATGTGCCGCGTGCCCGCCGGACCGAGCGCCCGCGCGAAGGCGGCCGGCCCCTCCTCGTCCGGCCGGGGCTCGGGGAAGCGGTAGCACGGCAGGATCAGCACCGGCGTGTCGGCGAAGTGGTCGCGCTGGTACGTGATCGCCGCGACCATCCGGCCGTACGCCGCCTCGTCCATGCCCTTCGGCGGGTACTTCCCGGTCGTCGCCAGATACGCGTCCACGCACCGTCTCCACAGCGGGGCGAGCCGCGCCATCACCTCGCGGTCCGTCACCACGACGTACTCGTAGGCCTGCATGTTGCCGCCGCTGGGGCCCCAGACGGCGGCCTGGACCAACCGCTCGACCATCTCCTCGGGCACCGGGTCCGGCTTGAGCCGGCGCATGGCGCGCATCGTGGACATGGTGGCGAACAGGGCGGGGTCGCCGGGGGACGCGGGAGTCTTCGTGTTCATGAGCGCGGATCCTACGGTCGGGACCGGCGCGCCAGAAGGGCCGCGGCGGGCCGGTCCGGTGCGGGCCCGCCCCCGCTTCCGGCACCGGGGATTCGTACACCTGCGCAGCCCTCCCGCCGCACGGGGGAACGGAAGCCGGGAGCCCGCCCGCGAAGGCGTATAAAGGGTTGCTCCGGAGCAGCCGGCGTCCCCCGATGGCCCCCCGATCTCCCGCACGCGGCAGGCGTCACCGCGTCACCGAGCCCAGGAGCGCCAATGAGCACGTCGGAAGAGATCAGCGCCCTGCTGGTAGCGAAGTTCGGAACCGACCCCGAGGCCCTGCGGCCCGACGTTCCGCTCCACCGGCTGCGGTTGGACTCCCTCGCGTTGGAGGAGCTGCGGCTGCTCATCGAGGACCGGCTGGACGTGGACCTGGAGGACATCGCGCTCACCTCGCGCGACACCCTCGGCCGCCTGGTCGAGGCCGTGCACGCCAAGGCCGCCGCGTGAGCGCCCCCGCCCGGCCCTACCGCCGCCCGGTGCTCGCCCCCTTCACCGCGGCCGTCACCGGGCTGGGGCTGGTCACCTCCGCCGGCACGGGCACGGACGCCACCTGGCGCGACGTCACCGAGGGGCTCGTCCCCTCCGTTGGCCCCCGGCCCGAACTGGCCGACCTGCCCTGCGACTTCTTCTACTCCGTCACCGACTGCGACCCGCAGGCCCTCCTCGGCGTGGCCGCCCAGCGGCTGATGGACCGCTTCGCCCAACTCGCCGTCATCGCCGCCCGCGAGGCCGTCGCGGACGCCGGGCTCGACCCGTCCGTCTGGGACAGCGGCCGGGTCGGCGTCGTCATCGGCTCCGCCCACGGCGGACTGCCCTTCTACGACGAGCAGTCCGCCGCCCTCGCGGGACGCGGCCCGCGCCGGGTCTCCCCGAAGCTCGCCCCGCTCAGCGTCGTCAACGGCGCGGCCAGCAGCGTCAGTCTGGACCTCGGCGTCCACGGCCCCAGCCAGGCCGTCTCCACCGCCTGCTCCTCCGGCACCGTCGCCATCGGCACCGCGCACCAGATGCTGCGCTCCGGGGCCTGCGACATCGTCATCGCGGGCGGCGCCGAATCCACCTGCACCCGCCTCCTGATCGCCAGCGCCTGCCGCCTCAAGGCCGTCTCCACCCGCCGCGAGGACCCCGAGGCGGCCTGCCGCCCCTTCGACACCCACCGCGACGGCTTCGTCGTCGGCGAGGGCGCGGGTCTGCTGGTCCTGGAGCACCCGGAGCACGCCCGCGCCCGCGGCGCCGCCGTCCGCGCCCACGTCAGCGGGTACGGGGCCTCCAGCGACGCCCTCTCCGCCGTCGCGCCGGACCCCGACGGCCTCGGGATCGAGCGCGCCCTGCGCACCGCCCTCGCCGACGCCGGCCTCGCCCCGGCCGACGTCGGGCACGTCAACGCCCACGGCACCTCCACCCTCTCCAACGACCTGATCGAGGCGGCCATGCTCCACCGGGTCCTGGGCGAGGGGCCGCTGGTGACCTCCACCAAGGCGATGACCGGGCACACCCTCGGAGCGGCCGGCGGCATCGAGACCGCGCTCACCGTCCTCGCCCTGCAGCACCAGCGCGTCCCGCCCACCGTCAACCTGGACGCGCCCGATCCGCGCATCCCGATCGAGGTGGTGGCCAAGGAGGCCCGCGACGCCTCCTTCGACTGCGCCGTCAAGACGTCGCTCGGCTTCGGCGGCCACAACGCGGCGCTCGTCCTCACCAGGGCCTGACCGGAAGGGAACGCGAGAGCACATGTCCGAGGAGATCATCCGGACGCTGTCGGTGGACGGGGTGCGCTTCGGCTACCGCGTCCTGCCGCGCTCCGCGCCCGGCGGCGCCCCGGCCACCGAACCCGCCCTCGTCCTGGGAGGCGCGCTCCAGGGGATGTTCGGCTGGCCCCAGATGGACGACCACCTGGGGCCGCACGCCGACGTGGTCACCGCCGACCTGCCCGGCATGGGCAGCGCCGACCCGCTCCCGCCCGGCCCCGGCGCGGACCTCCTGCGCCGGGCCGTCCTGCGTATCGCGGACGACCTCGGCGCGCCGCGGCTGAACGTCTTCGGCTTCTCCTACGGCACCGCCATCGCCTTCGGGTTCGCCCGCCGCCACCCCGACCGGGTGGCGCGCCTGGCCCTGGGCGGCGTCCCGGTCCACATCGGCGCCGCGCAGGCCGCCGCCTGGGAGCGGGCCCGCGCGCTGCTGGCGGCCGGGGACCGCGAGGGGTTCGCCGCGCTCGCCACCGACGCGCTGATGTGCCTGGACCCCGAACGAGCGGTCTACCGGCGGGAGTTGGCGCGGCGGTACGTCCGGCGCTCCTTCCTGCACGCGCTCGCCCGCTCGCCGCACGCGGTCGACTCGCTGGAGCGGGCGCTCGCGGACCGGCCCGACTTCTCCGGCGGTCTGCGCGGCGTACCGGCGCTGGTCTTCGCCGGGGAACACGACACGGTCTCGTCGCCCGAGCGGCAGCGGGAGTTCGCCGCGACCATCGAGGGCAGCCGGTTCCTCACGCTCGGGGAGTCCGACCACTGGGTCGTGCTGGAGCGGGCCGACGACGTGGCGGCGCTGGTGGCCGGGTTCTTCACGGGGGCGGAGCCCGGCGCGGTCGTGCTGCCGCGCCAGGCATCCGCCCCCTCGGACGTCAGTGCCCGGGAGGGCCGTTGAGCTTCACGCGGACGAGCTGCGGGTCGTGGTCGCTCGCCTGGTCGGCGAACTCCGCGTTGATGTGCACCACGTCGTAGTCGATCCGCTGGATGCCGGGGCTCGTCAGGATGTGGTCCAGCGTCTGCGAGTTGCCGTCGAAGACGTAGCTGTACCGCTCGGAGGCGGGCAGCGTCTCGATCAGCGGGTTGAGGACGCCGCCGTCGGTCAGCGTCCGCATCGTCGGGGAGAACGCGAAGTCGTTGAGGTCGCCGAGGGTGATGACCCGAGCCGACTCGTCCGCCTTCAGCAGGGAGGTGACGAAGGTGTTGACCTCGGCCGCCTGCCGCACCCGCTGCTGCTCCGAGGAGCGCGCGGGCTCCTGGTACCGGCCGTGCAGCGACTGGTCGCCGCCCTTGGACGCGAAGTGGTTGCCGATGACGAAGACCGGCCGGCCGCGGAAGACGAACTCGCCCACCAGCGGCTTGCGGCTGTTGGCCCACGCCGGGCTCGCCGGATCGATCCGGGCGGGGGAGGCGGAGAGGCGCACGCCCTTCCAGGTCTCCACGGCCTTCACCGGCGTGGTGGCGTCGCCGCCCGAGCGGTCGGTGAAGGAGACCCGCTGCGGGTTGAAGAGGAAGACGTTGCGGATGTTGCCGCCGGGCTCGCCGCCGTCCTTGTTGTTCTCCGGCGCGACGTAGCGCCAGGCGTAGCGCGGGCCGCCCGCCGCCGCGATCGCGTCGGTGAACCGCTTCAGCGTCGCCTCCGAGCCCACCGTGCCGTCGTTCACCGCGCCGTTGTCGTCCTGGATCTCCTCCAGCGAGACGATGTCGGGCGAGGCCAGGTTGACCGCGACGCCCTCGGCCAGGGTGTCGAACTTGGCCTGCTCGTCGCGCGCGTCCAGGTTCTCCACGTTGTACGTGGCGACGGCCAACTCGTTCGGCTTCTGCCGGCGGGTGACCTCGCGCCGCAGCCCGTTGTCGGTGATCGTCCCCAGCTCGGTGGCCTGGAGGTTGTAGCCGCCGTACGAGGCGTAGTCGAGCACCCCGGTGGTGCTGCCCGCGAGCACGTCCCCGACGTTCGCCGCCGGCACCGGACGCGCCGGGTCCAGCGACATCACCTTGAGCCGACCGGTGTTCTGGTCCTCGTAGGAGGCGTAGAGCGTGCCGCCGCGCGGGGTCGGGTTCTCGCCGGGCTTGACCGTCACCCAGACCTCGTCGTACGCGGTCGTCGCCCCGGTCACGCGGGTGTCGGCGATCCGGACCCGCGAGCCCTCCAGCGCCTCGTACAGGTCCAGGGCGTAGACCGAGGGCTCCAGGGGCAGCGCCTCGATCGATCCGCCGCCCGCCGAGGGCACGTAGCCGGCCGGGACCGAGCGGGCGTCCAGGACGACCGGGGCGGGCAGCGCGTTGCCGGAGGAGAGCACCGTGGTGCGGGGCGCGCTGATCTGGGTGACCGACTGGGCGCCGGCGCTCGGGTAGTACTCGGCGACCTTCCCGCTCACCAGGACCGCGTCCCCGACCGCCACGGCCGGGGCGCTCGCGCCGGTGTGGACGAACAGGCCCTCGCCGGTGCGCGGGTCGCCGTCGGGCGCGGTGTCCTGGAACCAGAAGCCGCGCGAGCCGGCGGTGCGCACGCCGGTGACGACGCCGGGGACCCCGGTGACCGTCGTGCCGGCGAGCGGGGAGAGGCGGGTGGCGCCCTGGATGTCGTGGATCCGGACGGGGCCGGGCTCGGTCGGGCCGGGCTCCTCCGGCCCCTGGCCGCCCCCGGACGTCTCGCCGGCCGCGTTGACCGGGGTCGGGGCGGAGGCGGAGAGGTCGGCGGCGTTGTCGTCGGTGTCGGCGAGCGAGGCCGACCGGGAGACGGAGGCGGTGGCGGAGGCGCCGGGGACCGGTCCGCCGCCCTCGCGGACGACCGCGGAGCCGTAGCCGACCAGGTCGACGATCCGGGCGTCCGCGGCGCAGGCCGCCGCCGTCCGGCAGGTCAGGGGCGCCGTCCCGGTGACCAGGGCGACCGTCCCGCTGCCCGCCGCCATCGCGATCGTGCCGGTGGCGTCGGCGGTGGGCAGGGCCACGGTCCCGCCGGCGCCCGCGGCCTGGGCGACCAGGTAGCGGCCGCCGGGCGCGATCCTGCCGGACAGCGGGGAGACCTGCCAGAGCGAACCGGCCGACGGGGCGCCCGGCAGGTACTGGACGCTGAGGCCGCCCACGTCGTAGGACGCGGAGCCGGCGTTGGCCAGCTCGACGAAGTCGCGGCTCAACCGCGCGCCCGTGTTGCCGCCGCCGCCGTACACCTCGGAGATCACGGCGGTGGCGGACGGGGTCGCCTGGGCGGCCGGCAGTGCGGTCACGGCGAGGGTGACGGCGACGGCGCCGGTCAGCAGGACGGAACCGGATCTGAGTATCTGCACGGGTGGTGCCCCCAACTGAGTAGTGAGGGCAAAAACTATGCGCGTAGAACACGGCGTGACAAGCCATCATCGGTTAATTCCCGGCATCGTCCGGGTGGAGAGCGGGCGACCGCGCCCCGCGGAGGCGGAACGCCCCCGACCCGGAGGCCGGGAGCGTCCCGCCCGGCGCCGGCCGCCCGCAGGGGGCCGGCCGCCCGCCGACCGCGCTCACCGGTGCGTCACCGCACCGCCGTACCGCCCGTCCGGGCGGTGCGGGTCACTGGCGGATGCGGTCGCGGATCCAGACCCCGGCCTCCTTCAGGACGCCGGTGCCGGCCCAGTTGCTCCCGCTACAGGTGCCGGTCTTGAAGACGGCGCCGGAGCGGTGGTCGTCGGAGTAGTTCCAGTTCGTCCAGGAGATCTTCTTGCGCTTCATCAGGTCGAGGTAGCGCTGCGACATGGTGAAGTCGTTGGCGCCCTCGCCGGCGTAGTTCTGCGTCCCGAACTCGGTCACGAAGACGGGCAGCTTGTCGGAGGCCCGGTCGAGGGTGGCGAGGTACTCCTCGCGGTGCGAGGCCGCGTAGAAGTGGAAGGTGTACATGATGTTCGAGGCGCGCACCGGGTTGTTCACGACCTCCTTCTCGTCGGAGCCCTCCGAGACGCCGAAGGAGGACCAGGCGCGCGTGCCGACCAGCACGACCGCGTCGGAGTCCTGGGCCCGGATCACCGGGATGATCTTCTCGGCGTACGACTTGACCGCCGACCAGCTCACGCCCGAGGGCTCGTTGGCGATCTCGTAGAGGACGCCGGGGTGGTCCTTGTACTTCTTGGCCATCGCGGTGAAGAAGGTCTTCGCCCGCGACAGGTTGGCGTTCGGGTCGCCCGGGTCGAGCATGTGCCAGTCGATGACGGCGTACATGCCGCGGGCGTGCGCCGCGTCCACGAACTTCTGCGCGCGGGCCGTGAACCCGGCCGGGTCGGTCTCGTAGCCGCCCTCCTGGACGTAGGTGGAGACGCGCAGGACGTCGGCGCGCCAGTCCGTGGCCAGGGCGTCGAGCGAGCCGTTGGTGACGCACTGGGCGTACCACTGGGTGCCGTGCGTGCTCATCCCGTTGAGGGCGACCGCCTGGCCGGAGGAGTTGCAGAGCTGGCGGCCGCAGACGGAGAGCTGTCCGTTGGCGGCGAGCGGGGTGGCGGCAGCGGCGGTGGGAGCGCCGGGGGAGGCGGGGGCCGGAACGGCTCCCGCCCGGACGGGAGCCATGAGCGCGGTGGCGACACCGAGCGCGGACGCGGCGAGCAGGGCCTTGCGGGCGAGCCGGCGGCGACCGGTCGCGGAGGTGGGCTCGGCGGGGGGAGTGGTGCGCTGGTGCATGGTGGTGCTCCCTTCGGAGGGGTGGGGAAGCGCCATGTCGGCAGCACTGAAAGTAAAGGTTCCTTCCAATTGACGTCAACAGTGTTGGGAAACTTTCCTGTTTATCAACTCGCCCGGCGTAAGGGCCTGTTGGGGCACAGTCCCCTCCGCCGGGCGCGCACCGCCCCCCGGGGCGCCGATCCCCGGTTCAGCCCGCCGGAAGCGGGGCCACCGCCAGCGAGAAGGAGTGGCCCGCCGGGTCGGAGTACACCCGGACGTCCCGCGGGCCGCTGTTGCTCTCGCCGGTGTCCACGGGCCGGGCGCCGAGCGAGATCGCCTCCCGCTCGGCCTCGTCGATGTCGTCCCGTCCCACCAGGATGCGCAGATGGGCCTGTTGGGAGTCCTCCGGACGGGGCCAGCTCGGCGGCGCGTAGCCGTGGTCGCGGCGGATCGCCAGGTGCACGCCGGCGTTGCCGACGATCTCGACGAAATCGGGGTCGTCGCCTATCCGGGTCTCCCCGGCCAGCAGACCGGCGTAGAACTCGGCCAGCTCCAGCGGTTCGGCGCAGTCCAGAACGAGGACGCTCGTCTTCTCCACAGTCATGGGGGAACGGATACCCACCGCGGGGCCGGCCACGCGGGACCGGGCGCGGGGGGGGGGGGGGGGGGGGGGGGGGGGGGGGTGGGGGGAGGGGGAAGAGGGGGGGGGGGGGGGGGGGGGGGGGGGGAGAGGACGAGGGGGGGGGAAAGGAAA